>NZ_DATBUP010000088.1:0-28396 GCF_036515995.1 Pedomonas sp.
GGGCGCGCCGCCAGGGGGCATCCGCGGTCTTGTAGATGATGTGGCGCAGATCGTTGAGGCGGCCGGGCATGGCCGGGCGGCCATCGGCCAGCCACTTCTCGCGCGACTGCCCGCCCTTCCACGCGCGGGTGGTGAACCCGAGGATTTCCACCTTCACCGAGCAGCGCTCGAGCGTGCGGGCGAGAATATCGGCGCAGATGGCGGCGATGGAGATGGGACGGCCGCGCATGGAGCCGGAGTTGTCGATGAGCAGCGTCACCACCGTGTCGCGGAAGTCCGTGTCCCGCTCCACCTTGTAGGTCAGGGAGTGGCTGGGGCTGGTGACGACGCGCGACAGGCGCGCCGTGTCGAGCAGGCCCTCTTCCTGGTCGAAATCCCACGAGCGGTTCTGCTGCGCCATCAGGCGACGCTGCAGCCGGTTCGCCAGCTTGGTGACGACGCCCTGAAGGTGCGTGAGCTGCTGGTCGAGGTAGGCGCGCAGACGGGTCAGCTCCTCCGGATCGCACAGATCCTCGGCGGTCACCGTCTCGTCGAAGCTGGTGGTGTAGACCTTGTAGTCGAACTGCGGCGTGACGTCCGCCATCGGCTGGTTGGGCCGCCATGGGGCAACGCCCTCCGGGCCTTCCTCGCCCAGCTCGGGCGATGCGGTCTCGTCGCTGTCGATCTCGGCCGATGCCTGCTCGGACATGGCCTCGGACGGGGCCTGAGCCTCCTCCTGCCCCTGGTCCTGATCGCCCTCGGCCGCGGAGGACTTCTCCTCGCTGTCCTGCTCCTGATCGCCGGACTGATCGGCCTCGTCCTTGCTGTCTTCTTCCTTGTTCTCGGTTTCCTCGACCGGCTCGTCGGTCAGGCCGAGATCGGCCAGAATGCTCCGGGTCATGCGGGCAAAGGCGGCCTGGTCCCCAAGGTTGGCCGCCAGCGCATCCAGATGACGGCCGGCCTTGGCCTCGATGTCCGCCCGCACCAGATCAACGGCGATGCGCGCGCCGTCCGGCGGGGTCTGGCCGGTCAGCCGCTCCCGGATCATCAGGCCGACGGCGCTGGCCAGCGGCACTTCCTCCGCCGACTTGGCACGGGAAATGGGATCGACGCGCACCCGCGCCTCGGTCATGCGGGCAAGGTTCTCCGCAACGCCCGCCAGCTCGAGGCTGCCAATGGCCTCCACGCGCGCCTGCTCCGCCGCGTTGTACACATCGCGCGCCAGGCCCGCCTCCGGCTGGTTGCGGGTGTGCACCTTGTCGTCATGGTGGCGCTGGCGCAGGGCATAGGCGTCCACCCAGCCGCGCACCTCCGCCACCTGCTCGGGCGGCAGGTTGCGCATGGGCTGGGGCACACGCGCCTGCGTGCCAAGCAGCGAAGGCTTGTCGGCGGTGAAGCTGACATCCGCCTCGGCCTTGTGGCCAAGCGCACGCATGGCCGCGGCCAGTGACTGGCGGAAGTCCTCAAGCAGGTTGGGAGGAGGCGTCACGGCGCTTTACTTGCGAACAGCCGCGGCCTTCTGCGCCTTGGAGGCGACGGAATCCGGCAGCTCTTCCCCGAAGGCACGCTGATAATACTCCGCCACGATGGCCCGCTCGGCCTCGTCGCACTTGTTCAGGAACGACAGGCGGAACGCGAAGCCGACGTTCTTGAAGATCTCGGCATTCTGCGCCCAGGTGATGACGGTGCGCGGGCTCATGACGGTGGAGATATCTCCGGCCACGAAGCCTTGGCGGGTCATCTCGGCAACCTTGACCATGTTGGCCACGGTCCGGCGACCCTCCTCGCTGTCGTACCCCGTGCACTTGGCCACGACGATGCCGGTTTCCGTCTCGGCGGGCAGGTAGTTCAGGGTGGTGACGATGTTCCAGCGGTCCATCTGGCCCTGGTTGATCTGCTGGGTGCCGTGATAGAGGCCGGTGGTATCGCCCAGACCAACGGTGTTGGCGGTCGCGAACAGGCGGAACCACGGGTTCGGGCGGATGACGCGGTTCTGGTCGAGCAGCGTCAGGCGGCCCTCCACTTCCAGCACGCGCTGGATCACGAACATCACGTCCGGGCGGCCGGCGTCGTACTCGTCGAACACCAGCGCGGTGGGGGTCTGCAGCGCCCACGGCAGGATGCCCTCGCGGAACTCGGTGACCTGCTTGCCGTCGCGCAGCACGATGGCGTCCTTGCCGACGAGATCGATGCGGCTGATGTGCGAGTCGAGGTTCACGCGGATGCACGGCCAGTTAAGGCGCGCCGCCACCTGCTCGATGTGGGTGGATTTGCCGGTGCCATGGAAACCTTGCACCATGACGCGGCGGTTGAAGGCAAAGCCTGCAAGGATTGCCAGCGTGGTGTCCGGATCGAACACATAGGTGTCGTCCCGCTCAGGCACATGCTCATCGGCGATCGAGAAGGCCGGAACCTTGAGGTCGATGTCCACGCCGAAGGTCTGGCGGGCGTCCACGGTGATATCCGGGGCCTCGAGCGCAACGGAGCGCGGGCGGTGGGCGTGGGCTTCAGCAGTCATAGATCGCAACCTTGCAAACAGCTTACGGGTCAGGACGAAAAAGCAGGCGACTGGCTCAGATGCGTATAGGCATCGATCACTTTGTGCAACTGATGCTCTTGGCTTCTGTCGCCTCCGTTGGTGTCGGGATGATAACGCCGTGCCAACCGTTTGTATTGCTTCTTGATGGCATCCAGCGTGGCATCTTCGCCCAGTCCCAACGTCTTTAACGCCTGCCGGTCCTTGGCTGACAGGCGCACTCCGTCCGGGCGTGCGGGGGTCGCGCCGAAGCGGCCGCCCAGGCCTCCCAGCCCCCCGAAGATGCCGTGCGGGTCATGGATGGTCATGCGCTCCGGATCGATACGGGACGGATCGGCATTGGTGGCGAAGGGCTTGCTGGCGCGGTCCCACGAAGGATGGCCGGCGCGGGCCTTCGCGGCCTCCTCCGCCGAGAGGCCCTTGAAATAGTCATACCCCGCGTTGAAGGCGCGCACATGCTCAAGGCAGAACCAGTGGTAGCCGTCACGCTCGGGCCGGGGAGAGCGCGGCGCGCGGAACTCCCCTGCGGCCTCGCACTCGGGAGATTCGCAGCGCCGCCCATCGGCGTGCTCGACACGACCGTGAAACCGGCTGTGCCGGGTTTTGGGGCGGGACTGGTACTCGGACACGGGTTCTCCTTGCCGCAAGGCACGAGGGTTCGTAAAGGGAGGGTGAACAGCCACGGCTGCCGGATGGAGCTTATATGGGACCTGTTGCGCAGGAAGTCAGCCGCCGTTTGACGGAAACATTCCAGCCTGTCGCACTTACGGTGCGGGATGACAGCGAGCAGCATCGCGGCCACGCCGGTCATCGCGAAGGGGTGGAGACCCACTTCACGGTGGAGATTTGCGCCAGCGCCTTTGCCGGGCAGAGCCGGGTGAGCCAGCAGCGCATGGTGTATGCCGCCCTGGCCGACCTGATGAACAACCCTATCCACGCTCTCAGCCTGAAGATTTCAGCACCGGGACACTGAGCGCCCGCCCTTTGTTCAGAGCTGCGGTTCCTTCAGAACTCCGCTTCTCTCCGGAGCACTGAGCCTTTGAGGCCTTTCGGTTTCAGCGCTCGCCCCCTTTACGAGCGCTTCCTTGGCTGCGCCCACCTGAACAGGGTGGCGTGACTATTCCCGCCGTACACTTCGACGTTTTCCTGACGCACGCCACGCAACCTTTAGCGCCTTTAAACGTTACGGGTCTGACGGCTCCATAATGCCTTTTGAAGCGTTGTGGAGGCTGGGCTGTGCTCCGCCTGTTGGAGCGCAGCTGCAGAAAGTGGCGGTAAGAGGGTGTGCGAGCCTTTGACCATTCGACGTTTAACCATTTTCCGTCAGTACCGCGCAGCCACACGCGACGCGTACCGGAAAACCGGGCCCGCCGATTACGGCAGCGCCCCAGCATTCGCGCCGGACATCAACACCGGCAAAACCGACGCAGGGGGAGTTCATGGCGCATAAAATTTCACAGTCCTCAGGCATGGAAAGCCAGGCAGTGCTGCGTGCAGCCATGGCCGCGCCCATGCTCGACAAGGAGGATGAGCTTGAACTGGCCCGCCGCTGGCGTGAGGAGCGGGACGTGGAGGCGCTCACCGCACTCACACGATCCTATCTAAGACTGGTTATCTCGATGGCAAGCCGCTTCCGTAGCTATGGCCTGCCGGTGGCCGACCTGATTCAGGAAGGGACCGTGGGCCTGATGGAAGCCGCCGGGCGCTTCGAGCCGGAACGGGAAATCCGTTTTTCCACCTATGCCTCGTGGTGGATCCGCTCCTCCATGCAGGATTACATTCTGCGTAACTGGTCGATCGTGCGCACCGGCACGACCGCCGCGCACAAGAGCCTGTTCTTCAACCTGCGCCGCCTGCGCGCCCAGATCGTGGGCGATTACGACGGCCCGATGACCTACGCTTCGCGTAAACTGCTGGCCGAGAAACTGGGCGTGCGCCTGAAGGACGTGGAGGTGATGGAGGCGCGGCTGACCGGCTACGACCGTTCGCTGAACGCCATGGTGGGCGAGGACGGCGAGAGCGAATGGATGGACTTTCTGGCCTCTGACGCGCCGCAGCCGGATGAGGAGCTGGAAGAGATCAACGACAGCCGGGTGAAGATGGACCTGCTGCGCGACGCCATGAAAATTCTGAGCGAGCGCGAAATGACCATCATCCGCGAGCGCCGGCTGGGCGACGACAGCGTGACGCTGGCGGCCTTGGGCGAGCGGCTGGGCATCTCGAAGGAGCGGGTGCGCCAGATCGAGACGCAGGCGCTGAACAAGCTGCGCACGGCGCTGATCGATCGTGTGGGGGATCCGGTCAACGCCGGGCTGGTAAGCACTTACGGCTGACCAGACAGGACATCGAACGCGGCCGGAAACAGGGCCGGGCAACGGGCGAGCAGCCCGCAGCCCGGCCGTTCCTTGTTTACCCATCCCCTGAAAAGCCAAGCCCTATAAACTCGCGCCCTGAAAAACCGTCATGTACGGGCAAACATGAGAATATTTACCAGCGGGTGTCGATGGGGCGTTGATTCCTCCGCGAAGGCAGGACATACATCGCAGACCGTTGGTGGCAGACATGTCTGCAGCGTGCCGGATTAGCTCAGCTGGTAGAGCAACCGCCTTGTAAGCGGTAGGTCGTTGGTTCGAGTCCGACATCCGGCACCACTTCCCGAACACCTTTCGAACAACAGCTTAGCTCCGGCCTCAGATCTGAGAACCGGGGCCTGAGGGCAGCTGTGTCATGCGCCAGGCGGCCAGCGCGCCGAGGGTGCCCAGCGGCAGCGCGGCAACAAATACCCAGAACGCCGTGGACTGGGCGCTGGCAAGGGTAAGCCCCGCGCCGAAACCCGCCAGATTGGCAACTGCCCCCGCGATGGCCGCGCCCACCGCTTCTCCGGCCTGCCGTACGGCGATGAGAGCGGAACTGCCGGTGGCGCGATCGTCATCCGGCAGGGCGGCCAGCACCCGCCGGTTCATGAGGGCAGAGGAAAAGCCGAAACCGAGCCCCATGACGACCGCCGCCGCCACGATGAACGGCACGGGGGATTGCCGCATGACCACGGTGAGCAACACGGCCCCCAGAACGATGCACAGCGCGCCGAACCTGATCCACCGGTCTGCCGTTCGAGGGGTGGCGCCGGAGACGACGAAGGCCGCAACCGTCCAGCCCATGGCGTGGGCGGCAACGGCATAGCCTGCGGCCAGCGGCGTCAGGCCATGCAGCTGCTGGAGCAGGGGCGGCGCGTAAATGAGGAAGCCGACCGAGGTTGCAGTGAGGAAGAACATGGCGGCATAACCCGCGCCGGGCACCGCACCGAGGTTTCCGGCGGTGCGCGGCAGCAGGCGGTGGCGCGCCTGCCGGTCGACCCGCAGCATCCAGACCAGCAGCGCAAGGCACAGGCCGACGAGAGCGAGTGCAACGTCCGCCCGCCGACTGATGTCCGCTGCGCCCAGCACCGCGATGGCAATGCAGAGCAGCGCCAGCTGACGCCACGGCACACTGGCCGAACGGGCTGCGGTAGCCTCCCCCGGCAGCAGAAAGCGGGCCGCCACGGAGAACAGCACCGCCTGCCCCGCGAACAGCCAGAAGACGGTGCGCCACGACCCGGCATGGGCCATCAAGCCGCCCAACAGCGGGCCGAAGATGGTGGCAAGGCCCCACACCGCGGCGACCGCGGCAAACACGCGCCCCAGATGCCGCTCAGGAAACAGGAAGGCGATGGCGACCATGGCCAGACCTGACATCCAGCCGCTTCCGAAGCCCTGCACGAACCGGCCCAGCAGGAACAGACTCATGCTGGATGCCGCCGCGCTGACAACGCATCCCGCCGCCAGAATGAGACCGGCCACCACCGTGGCCGGACGCAGCCCCAGGATTTCCGAGAACCGGCCAGCGGAAGCACCGGCAAGAATAGCGCCAAGCAGGAACCCGGCAACGGACCAGCTGAAGAAGGCGTAGCCACCCAGATCAGCGCCCACGCTAGGCATGATGGTGGCGGTGACCAGCGCATCGGCCGCATTGAGCCAGACACCAAGGCAGATCAGAGCAAAGCGGGGCGTGCGTCCTGCAGCCAGAAGATCAGCCCAGGCAGAGAGGCCACGCATGTGTTCAGTCATGAAAACCACGAACCGGAATGAGGCTGCCTATGCAGAAGGCAAGCGCACTTGAGCTTGTGCGCACTATGGCTGCTTCCGGGAAACAGGTCCACATCGCCCCGAGCACCGCAGCGGGTGGGTGCCGGGTGTGGCATTAGGGGTTCCCAGTCCCGCGTTCTATGTTGGTCGCGTTATCTTAATTGCAGGGTTCCTGTCCCCTGCTCGGATGCTGCTCTGAAAAAAGCGGGGGCGGCTCCACGGCACCGCCCCCATTTCACGCCAGCTCAGGCATTACACCAACTCAAGCGTCAACTCCGGCTCACAACTCTGGCTGGAAAGGTTGACAATGCCCGCTGATCTCTTTCGTTACCCCCTTGCCTTCCCTTTTGGCTTGCGCCGTCAGGCCTTGCGGCGGCGGGCGAAGCCGATGCTGGCGATGCCAAGGCCGAGCAGGCCCAGCGTTGCCGGCTCCGGCACCGGTGCGGTGCCGGTTCCCTTCACGATCACGAAGCTCTCCGGTCCGCCGTCTGCACCCGAGAGGGTAGCTTCCAGCGCCATGAAGATGTCGCCGAAGTTGGCCAGGCTGAAGATGGTGTCGTTCACCTCCGCCTGCTGCTCCTCGTCAATGACGAAGATGTAATCGGCAACGCCATTGCCCGCGAAGGTTACCGCGAACTCGGCATCGCCGTCGATCGCCAGCAGCAGCGCACCGTCTTCATCATAGAACTTCAGCGTCAGATCCTCGACCGTGATCGGCCCGCCGCCGGGCTCGGTGGCGTCGAAGATGATGTTGATCTCGCCCGCGTTGTTGATGTCGAGCGAGCCGATGGTGGGCGTGCCGTACTTCAGCCCCTCGGTCAGCGGCGGCGGCTCATCCCCACCGGTATTGACGACGCCGTTGGGCTGGAACACGCCGCTTTCATCATCCAGACAGGCCGCGCTGCCAACGACGAAGCCGCCGCCGGCACCGATGCCGACGCAGCCGGATTCAACGCTGTCCTGCCCCGGACCGGTTTCCTGAATGGTCAGGTGCCGGTTGACGTTGCCAAAGCCAAAGCCGGTCGAGCCATCAGCAGTGCTGACCACCAGCCCGGCAGAGGCGCTGTGCGAGAAAGCAAGCGCCGCCACTCCGGCAAGAAACACACTCGTCAGTCTCTTCATTAAAAATGCTCCTGTCCTGATCGGCAGTGTGAGCGGCCGGACCTGTTCAATTCTGGTTTTCGTCCGGCTCTCACCGAAGCAGCAAGGACTGCCGCTTCTGGAGCATTCTTAAGCAAAACCCGGGCCATTGGCCGTTTTTGGCGGCTCAGAGAAGAAATAATCCGGGAACTTCACATCTTAATCGTAAACAAATTCGACGCGCATGAGGTTGTTTAAATACAATATTTTAACTTAATAATATCTTTAGGCGCAATATTCAGGCGATAATACAACTAATACTTTCTAGAATATCATCCCGTTGTGTTTATTCGTCCTCAAACCGGTGCGAGATCATTTACCTGGCGCAACATGTCCGACATGGTGAAGCGGGGAATCTCAGCCAGACCGATTGGCGCGGGACCGGCGAGAATGGAGACATCTGCATTGCGGATGAGCGCGACGATGGTCTCTGCAACAATGCGGGAGCCGACCGGCCCCAGGGGTTCGCCGCCGTTCAGCTCCGCCTCGCGCAGGATGTAGTACCACAGCGGCGGTGTCTCCAGCAGGCCAACCCGCTCCAGCGTCGGACCATGCGGCCCGCCGCGCAACTGGTCCAGCGTCAGCGTTTCATGCGGCAGGCCGGTGGCCACGATCGTCTCCGCTACTTGAATGCCGTGGGGCAGCGACAGCAGCCGTCCGCGCAGCAGATTGCGGCTGGCCAGCGAGAGCAGCGCGGGGTCCGTCACGCCCATGGCGAGAAATTCCGGCAGGCTTTTCAGCGACAGCGCCAGGTTGGTGTCGATCTTGCGGGCGCGGTTGACGACGAAGAACTCCGGCGGGGGATTTTCATCCACATCGAACAGCAGCCGCCAGTCCACCGCCCAGTTGGAGGGAAGCTCCTCCCCCTGCCCGAAGAACGGCAGCTCGTCCCCCGGTGCCGAGCCGGAAAACTGGGTGAACTCGAACAAGAGATCCAGCGTGGCCGCCGCAACGGCGCCTTCGTGCTGGTGGAAAACCCGGTTCCAGTCATACACCGGCCGCACCATGGAGTGGCCGAACCGGTAAGCCGCTGCCGAGAATTCGACGGGCATCAGATGATGCTGCGCATGGGAGTAAATGGTGTGGCCGTACAGCAGCACCTGCTGGATGGCGTTGGGATCAACGATGCGCGGCAGGAAATCCCGCAGCACGATCATCTGGTAATGACGAATGGTCTCCGCCCGCGCCCGGGCGAACACCTGTTCTGCCGGCAGGGTGGGAAAGCTTGCCGCCAGTTGATCGACGAAACTGTTGTGGAACTTGATGAAGGCCAGATGCAGCTGGGCAACGGCGAGGTTCTCATCATTGCGGGGATCAGCGATGATGGCCTTGCGGTTCTCGCGCGGCAGATCATTGGGAATGGCGGGGACGATGTTGTCGTCGCCATCCCGGCTTTCTACGCACATGCCCACGCGCAGGCGTACGCCATCAGGCTCGTAAAGCTGGGGGCTGATCGCCGGGCCGCCGCCGTACAAGCTGTCAAGATCGAGCGAGGGCGTGCGGATGTTGGGAACAGCGACAGGATCGGCAGCGCCCGTGCGGGTCAGCGCGGTTTTATCGAACGTGATGTCATGGTCGATGAACTGGCCGAGGTAGGTGTAGCCCGCCGGGATGGAGCTGTTGGGATCGGTGATGACGTCCTGCTCGGTCTCCATCGCCAGCCCAAGCTCGATGAGCGCTGCCGCATCGGGCTGACGCCCCTTGCCGAACAGGCGGCAGAACAGCTGGGGCGGTGCAAGGAGGCGCTTCTCCGGCGTGATGAACGGATCCGCCGCCCGCTGGCCCATCTGCGGCTCAGACGGCTGCGGCACGGCCCGGGCCAGACGCAGGGCGGCGGGCAGCAGCGGCCCGGCGAGAATACCCTCCCCCTCGATCAGATACTGTTCGACACCATGCAGCATGCTCGCTCTCCCCGTGCAGCCTTGGCCGGACAAAAAAGCTAACACAGCCGCAAGTGCGGGTAAGGGAAAAGCGGCGGAAATCCGCGGCTCTTCGACCATATTTCCAGTGAAAGGCGGAACGATCCAGCGGTGACTGGCGAGCGCGATCAGCCCAGTTGCAAGGCTTCCACAAGGGCGGTGGTATTGCCGGTGGAGGTTTCAGATCCGCCGCCGATGGCATAGAGGCGATTGCCGATAGACACGCCGGCCAGACCGTGGCGCGGCGTGCGCATGGCCGCCAGCGGCTCCCACGTGTCACGAGCAACGTCATAGCGCCAGACATGCGGGATGACCCCGGCCGTGCCTTTCACGCCAAGCTCTTCGCCACCGAAGGCGATGAGGCTGCCGCCCAGCGCTGCCGCACCGAGGCCGCCCGATGGATACGGCAGGGGGCGCAGCGCCTCCCAGCGGTCGGTTTCAGGATCATAGCGGTCAAGCCGGGCCATGTTGCCCTCCGCCATGGTGCGGCCGCCAACGATGTAGAACGCGCCCTCCACCACCGCGCCCGCCGCGCTGTTGCGCGCGCCGGGAATGGGGCGGGCCAGCGACCATTTTCCAGAGGCGGGATCGAACACGCGGTGGGTGTCCACGTCCTTCTGGTCGCGCCAGTTGGCGTCATTTTCCTTTGCAGGCGAGCGGCCGCTGATGAGGTGGATGCGCCCGCCCTCAACCAGCGCGACGCTTTCCATTTGCGGCACGGGCAAGGGCGTGGTGCGGGTCCACTGGCCGCCTT
This sequence comes from Pedomonas sp., assembly GCF_036515995.1. NCBI lineage: Bacteria > Pseudomonadati > Pseudomonadota > Alphaproteobacteria > Sphingomonadales > Pedomonadaceae > Pedomonas > Pedomonas sp. Next base: position 10,450 of record NZ_DATBUP010000088.1, read on the forward strand.
CCTCGACGAACACATCTGAGCGCTGCTGCCAGTTGCCGGCCGGACCATCGACTGCACCGCCGATGGCGTAAATGCGCGACCCCACCGTTGCCAGCACGGGATGGTGACGCCGCTCTGGCAGGCGCGGGCCTTCCTGCCAACTGTCGGTTGCGGGATCATAAATCCCGACGCGATCGATGGCGCGCAGGCCGAAGTCTCCGGTCTCCATGCCCCCGGCGATCATGGCCTTGCCGTCACGCACGGTGCCGTACACCTCCTGTACTTTCCACGGAATGGCGGCGCAGGGGCTCCATGTGCCCCGGCCCGGAACGGGCTGTGCCGGATCCGGTTGCGCCGGGACCGGTTGCGCAAACGCCGTGCGCACCGTTGCAATGGCTGGCACGGCAAGGGTGGCGGCAAGCAGAGTGCGACGGGTGAGCATGGCGAAATTCCCCAAGGTCTTGCGTGAGAACGCGAAGGTTAGGCTGCGGTGCCTGCGTCTGTCATCGTCTGTTTCCAGGCCCGTTTCCGGCGCCCGTGAGAATTGGCGCACCACAGGACGCCGGAGACCAGAAACACGCATGCCAGCGCCTCAAGCACGGTCGGCCAGCGCTGCTCCCAGAGGAAGCCGTAGGCGAGCGCGAACAGCGTCTCGAAAATGATCATCTGGCCCATCATGGTCATGGGCAGCAGGCGGCTGGCCTGGTTCCACAAACCATTGCCGATGACGGAAGCCCCCAGAGCCACCGCGCAGCTGATGCCCCAGAAGCGCGCCCAGTCCGCCACCGCATGCTCGCCCGCGCCGAGGGCGAACGCCGGCACGGCCAGCACCAGCGCCAGCGCGCCGGTGACGACGCCGGTGAGCAGCGACCATTCATGGGAGGAAACATGAGACAGACGCACCAGCCAGCGGCTGTTCCACACCGCATAGGCCGACCACGAGGCCAGCGCCCCGAAGGCCAGCAGGATGCCGAGGATCTGCTCCCACGGGTCTGCCGCCTGCGGCTGGGATGACAAGGCTTCCCAGCCGATCAGCCCAACCCCCGCAACGGCCAGCACCAGCGAGGGCACAAGCGCGCGCAGCGGCACGGCATCCGACTCACGGCTGCCGATCAGCGTGACCACCACCGGCACGCAGCCGAGGATGAGCGAGGCCGCGGCAACGCCCGCCATCTGCACCGCCGCGGCGAGGAACAGGTAATAGATGATGTTGCCGAGCAGGCTGAGCCAGACGAGCGCGATCCACTCCGCCTTGCCGACCGCCTGCGAGACCGCCCGCCAGCGCGGCAGCAGCAGCGTAACGGCAATGAGCCCATAGGCGAGATAGCGCGCGGCCGAGAGTTGCTGCGGCGAGAAATCCCCCGCGATCTTGGGTGAGAGAAACACCAGACCCCAGAGGGCACCGGCCCCAAGGCCGCTCAGGGTGCCAAGCAGCAGATTGCGTTCCGCCATAGTCCCGTCCAAACGCATAAGCCTACCTCCAGCCCGCGCTATAGCGGATCGGCACCTGTCAGTCTTGAGGGGATTATGCCGCGCCAGTGTTGCGACGAGCGACGATGACCAGCGCAGCGAGCACCATGGCCGAGAGCAGCGGCACCGCATCGCCAAGGCGACTGTAAAGGGTATGCACTCCCTTCACGGGCAGGTCAGCCACGAAGGTGCGCACCTCTCCCGTGCCCGAGGCGTGATCCATCATCCCGAGGGTGCGGCCGTGGCCGTTCACCGCCAGAGACAGGCCGTCATTCACCTGACGGAACATGGAGGCTCCTGTCTCGACCGACCGCAGCGAGGCCATGTAGGAATGCATGGGCGTGATGGCCGCGTTGTCCCACGAAGGGTTGATCATGATATCGGCCCCGGCGCGGCCTGCCTGACGGACGAGGCCGGGAAAGTCAAAATCGTAACAGATGGCCCAGGCGATGCGGCCGTAGGGCGTATCCAGAATACCCATGCGACCCTTGCCGGTGATGGAGGATTCGCCGGGCGCCGGATGGGATTTCAGATACGCGCCGCGCACCTGGCCTTGCGGGTCCACGACCACCAGCTTGTTTTCCGCCAGCGGCTCGCCGGGGGTGATGGTGGCCATGGTCATAAACAGATAGACGCCCTCCTCTTGCGCCAGACGCCGACCGGCGCGGATGAAGTCTGCCTCGTCCTGCTTCAGCACCAGTGCATTGCTTTCGGACCAGACGATGAGTTTCGCACCTGAACGGGCCTCGGCCCGGCTGTGCTCCAGCAGCGTGCGGTGCAACTCCTGCGTCTGTTCGCGCGCCGCCTCGGCCTGCGCCGCCGTCAGCGGCGTGCCATAGCTGAGCGGTCGCCACGTGTTCAGGAACACCGCCATGTTGTCGATGGTGACGCCCGCCACCCGTACGGTGGCGACAACGCCCTGCGGAGCGGCCACGCGCAGGCCGCCCGCCAGCAGTACGGCGGCAATGACGCCCGCGCAGGCCAGCAGCGGCCACCACAGCCGGGGCGTGGCGAACCTTGCCTCCCACGCCTGATTGGCGCAGGCGGCGAACCAGCCGATCAGGAAAGTGAGCCCGGTAAGGCCGGTGACAGAGAGCAGCTGCAAAAGCGGCAAGTTGCCGTACTGGCTATAGCCGATCGCTCCCCAGCTGCCGAAACCAAGCTGCATGATGAGATATTCGCAGGCCGCCCAGGCGGAGGGGAACACCAGCGTGGCCGCCAGACCGCGCAGGCGCGGCGACAGCCAGCGATCAATCACGTACGGCACGAAGAACGCCAGCCCGAGAGCGCCCGGCACCGCAACGCGCATCCAGCCCTGAAACGGCAGCACCGGATACCAGGCAATAACATGGCCGGTCGCCAGCGCCAGCGCGCCAAGGCCAAGACCGGGAAGCGGCAAGGACTGCCGCACGAACCGCAGCAGGAAAACCGGCGCCAGCCACGCCGCCACCGGCACCATGACGTTGCCCACGGTCATGCTGGCGCAAATCAGCGCCGCCGCAAGGCAACCGTAACGGACAAGCGCTCCGGACCATGCCGTCGCCTGCACCGGCTTCATTCTCACCTGATCTTCAATCATCCTCTCAGAACCCTGCCTGCTGTTGCTTCTCTGCCCTGCCGCCAGAGGGGAGCTGCCAGACGGGAGTTGCCGAATGGGAGCTGCTGGACGGGACCGGGGCGCTGCGCCATAGTCCCGCCAAGGCCGACAGGGTGTGGCCTAGGGATAAGGCGGGGAGCGTCACCGTGCAGGCGTGAATGCGCGGCCGGGCTTGGCGCCTTCGCAAACAGGGCGAAAAGGCAGGGCAGTGCCAGTTCACGAAGCGTCAGTTGGCTTGCGCGCGCGTCTCGATACGCGCCAAATCCTGACCGAGGGCGCGCTCATGCTGCTGCTGGCTGTCATGCTGGCGGCCACGGGGCCATTCGGAACCTTCCTGCATGGCAGCGGGCCGGTACGCCTCGTTTACTGGCTGCGCACGGTGCTGGCCGGTTACCTGCTGTTTCGTCCCGGTATTCTGCTGTTCGCATGCGCGGCGCGGCGTCTCGGCTTTCCGGAAGCGGCCGGATGGACTACCGCCGTCGTGCTGCTGAGCGCGCCCATGGCGCTCTACCTGTGGTGTTTCGGCCCGCATATCATGCCGGACCGGCCGTGGCCCGGCATTGAGGACTTCATGGACACCTACGCGCAGGTGCTGCTCACCAGTGGGCTGGCCATGGCGCTGCTGTGGTGGCGGAACGCTCCGGGCGCCGAAGCCAAACCCGCGCCCGAGAGCACGCCGCAGTCAGGACTGCCAGAGACCGCACCAGCACAACCCGGCCCGCGCATCGGTGCGCTGCTGGCGGAACGCCTGCCGCCGCATCTGGGGCAGGATGTGATCGCGCTGCAAATGGAGGATCACTACGTGCGCGTGCATACCATGCGCGGAGATACGCTGGTGCTCATGCGCATGGCAGACGCGGTGGCCGAACTGGAAGGACTGGATGGCCTGCGCGTGCATCGCTCGTGGTGGGCAGCGCGCGCTGCAGTCACGGCGGTGGAACGCAACGGGCGCAGCGCCACCTTGATGCTGAGCAACGGCCTTGAAGTGCCCGTGGCACGCGATCGCCTGCCGCAGCTGCGCGTAAGCGGCTGGCTGGACTAGAGCCTTTTCCGATCTGATTGCATCAGATCGCGGCTCCAAGTTCTTTGTTGGTCGCACTTTTGTTCAGCGCAGGGTGTGCCACCCTGCTCGAAAGCTGCTCTGATAAGCTTCATTCCAAGGTTTCTACAGGGCCCTTCCCCTGCGCCCCCTTGCGTCTGATCGAGCCGCGCCCTGCCTGAGCTGCAGCCTTCGTCCGATAACAGGACTGGGGGGTGGAAGGGGGGTCCGCGCCCCCCTTCCAAAGACACCTGCTCTTGACCGAAAGCTACTGCTTCAGGATCGCGTCGATCGAGCCGGTCGTCGAGGCGTGATAGGTTGGCCGGGCAGTGGCGTAGGCGCGCCTGGCGATGGTCATGCCCCACTCGCCCTGATCGGCCAGCCCCTTGTACAGAGGGCGAAGGAACAGGGTGCGGCCGACGCTGTTGAGGAATTCCTCCAGCGCAGGCACGGCGGGTTCCCAGCGGTTGGCGATGGCCAGTTCCAGCCATGCTGTGCGCACGTAGGCGTTGGGCGAACGGGACAGGTTGAACGCCTGATCCAGCTCCGCCAGCCGCGCGGCGGACTGCTTGCGCGGGAGGTTATTGAGGAAGCGCTGCCATTCCTGCGTGGTCCAGCCGGTGGGCTGGATGGCCGAAGCCGGGCCGCCCGCTGTAAACGCCTTGGCCTGCGCATCTACGTTGGCCAGCGCCGCGGAGCGCTGCCGGACGGCATTGTCAGGAATGCCGGTGCCGTAGGCCCACTTGTCGAGCTGGAGCTTTTCCTCCAGCGCCTTGTCCCCCTTGATGAGGTTGGCGCGCAGGTCCGCCAGGAAGCCGGCGGTGGTCTGCGGCTGGAAGGCAAAGCGGTCGAAGTAAGAGGTCAGGTAGGCGTCCCACGCCTCGCGCCCCACTGTGTGTTCCAGCGTGCGCAGGAAGATCGCGCCCTTGATGTAATCGATCTGGCCGGACTCCTCGCCATCATCCCCGCGCAGGCGGGTTTCGGGCGCGCTCATGCCGCCTGCTTCCTCGATGGAGCGCAGCAGCACGTCCCAATCCAGATCCTCCTCAAGCACGGCGCGCTCACGGCCGTACATGGCTTCCTGGATGCGGTTCTCGAAGTAGCTGGTGAAGCCCTCGTTCAGCCAGCCGTCCGGCCACGTGGCGTTGGTGACGAGGTTGCCGGACCAGCTGTGCGCCAGTTCGTGCGCCACCAGGTTCACGTTGGAGCGATCACCCGTGATGAAGGTGGGAGTGAGGAAGGTGAGAACCGGATTTTCCATGCCGCCGTAGGGGAACGCGGGCGGCAGGACCAGCACGTCATAGCGGCCCCAGCGGTAAGGGCCGTAAAGCTTCTCGGCCACTTCCACCATCTTCTCCGTATCCGCCAGCTCGTATGCTGCGCGGTCGAGCATGGAAGGCTCGGCGTAGACCCCGGTGCGCTCGCCCAGCGAGCGGAATGCAAGGTCGCCCACACCCAGGGCGATCAGGTACGGCGGCACCGGCTTGTCCATGGCGAAGCGGAACGCGCGGCGGCCGTCGCCCGCCGGTTCACCCTCCGGCGTCAGCTGGATTGCGCTCATGACCGCCCGCATGCCTTCGGGCACCACGAGGCGCGCCGTCCAAGTCTGGCGGATGCCGGGGCTGTCCTGCGTCGGCACCCAGCTGCGGTTGTGGATGGCCTGTCCCTGGCTGAACAGGAACGGCTTCTGCTTACCTGCCGTCAGCTCCGGCGGCAGCCATTGCAGCGCGCTTGCGCCCTTCTGTGCCGTGTAATGAATGATGATGCGCTGCGCCCCGTTCAGCTGCACGGTGAGCGGCGCGCCCTTCTCGGCATCGGCCTTGCCGATTTCCCACTTGAGGGCATTGCCCTTGTCATCGGTTACCTTCTTGACGCCCAGGTTCTCGGAGTCGAGGATGATCTCCTTTGCCCCCGGCTGGGCCAGCACGGACAGCGCCGCCGTGCCGGTGAGGGTCTGGCCGGCGAAATCAACGGCAAGATCCAGATCCACGTGGGTGACGCGGGCGATTTCCGGCCGGGCGTAGGTGAGACTGTCCTTCGCCTCAGGGCTCGTCAGGATGGGGGCAGCCGCCGTGGGCGCGGCCACCTGCGAAGCCAGAGCGAGAGCGGAGGGCGCAGCGCCGAGGAGAAGCGCGGCACAGCCGGCGGCAATAAATGAGCGCATGGGAGAACGCCTTTCAGACAGGGAAAAAATGTTGCGCCGACGTTAACGGCACAGGCTCGGCGCGGCAACGGTGGAGCGCGCTATACCTTTTCCTCCTCAGGCAACTCGACCGCGGTGCCGCAGCGCTTGCAGAAGCGGGCGTCAGGCTCGTGGTGATCAAGGCCGCAGGTCTCGCACGGGAAATAGATGCGCGACGGGCGGACGATCGACTGCGCCAGCTTCAGGAACAGGGAAATTCCCGTGATCATGATGACAACGGACAGCAACCGGCCGCTGTCTCCCACCAAGGTCACGTCGCCATAGCCGGTGGTGGTGAGCGAGGTGACGGTGAAATAGAGCGCGTCAACGAAAGTATCGATGTCCGGGTTGATGGCGGCCTGCGCCTCATACACCAGCGCCGACGCCAGAAATATGAAGATGAACAGATTGGCAAAGGAGCGGATCAACTCGCCTTTCTCCACCAACCAGAGGTGACGTTTTGGCAGGTCGCGCAGGAAGGGAACCGCCCGCACCAGCCGCACCACCCGGAGCACGCGCAGAAAGGCGAAGCTGCCGATCATGCCCGGCATGAGGAGCGAGCAGACGATCACCAGATCCAGGATGGTGGTGGGACGCCGCCAGAACTTGGGGCGGTTGTAGGACACCAGTCCGCGCGCGCCCACCTCAGCCAGCAGCAGCAGCCCGAGCACGGCATCGAAGATGTCCACCCAGAGAGTGTGCTCGGTGAAGGTAAGGACAAGGAAGGACAGAACCGTCAGGACGTCAAAGACCAGCAGGCCGAACTGAAACGAATCCTTGGCGTAAAGCCGGCGCAGGGTCATGACCAGCTTCGCCATGTCCCGACTGGGGTGCTGCGCTTGCATTGCCTTACTCCTGACCCAACCTGACAAATAGCGTGCCCGGTGGCTTTAACGCATCAGACAGGAAACGCCAGAAATTGACGGCAAGCAACGGCCTTAGTCCCGCCCGGCAGCCGGCACACCTGACGGAATTGCGCTCCATCTACGACTATAAGGCAGGGCGAAATCCGGCGTCGTGGTTTGTATCGTCACCCATTTGTTGATATTCTCTCGAAACCCTGAGGGAGGCGGACACTTCCCCCAGGGCGGTTCGAGACTAGAAGCTGAGCAGGAAACGAATCCTGATCTTCTTCCACTCGAGCCGGAAGTACATCTTCATAGATGTTCTCCTTCGAGAATAATCGGCGGGGCCTATCCCCGCCGATTTTCATTTTGTAACGGGTGCACCTCGAAACTGTCGGGCTTAAAATTTGGGTGCCATCGCGCAAGCGATGTGGCGCCATGGCCGGCCTGCAACCAGTCTTATGTACGACTACAAGACCGGCCGGTCTGGCTTGCACCGCCGGGAAGAGAAATGGTAATTCTGGCTATACCTTGAGGAAGACGGCAACCCTTCTTCAAGGCATTCAAGAAGAGCGTTGATCTAACGTCGAACGGTAAATCCATCTTATATTTATTTGCCCAACAATATCGGGCATTTCTTAAATAAAACATTTTTTATAAAATCACCGGCGGGGGCGTCTAACCCCCGCCGTTTTTTTATTGATTCGGATGCCCAATATTAACACCGCATCTTATAATTATTTAAAAGATATTCCTCCGATCGGGATTACCCACCCTTCGCAAAGATTGCCGGGCATGTGCAATTCATGCAGCTTAACTGTTGCTACGGGAAAATAGAGGGGCACATCGGGGCGCTTCGTTTCCGCGTCGATGAAGCATACCCGGCGGACCCGGCCAATTGAAATTGCGTAGGAAATACGTATTATTTCAGGAGGGGAACCACTTGGGGGGAACATCTGTGATCAGCACCAAGATCGTGCTGCTGAGCCTTATGCTTGGAGCCAGCGCAGGCACCAGCCTGAATACGGACAACGGCTGGAAGGCCGCCAATCAGGCGATGGGCAAGGCGATGGAGGCGGACAATGGCAAAGCCGCGTACGGCCACGGCCTTGAGGCACTAAGGCTCTATATGAAAGCGGGCGCTCCCTCGGAGCAGACGCTGGTAAACCTTGCGATTAACGTTGCCGACATCTCGCTGAACTGGCAGCTCGAGATGGAAACCAGTATCCGCGAGATCAAAAAGGTTCTCACCCATCTGGAGGCCAAGGGCCCTGAGACGGCAATGAACCGCATCTACCTGCACAATGCCCTGATCAGCCTGGGCAAGTACCATGGCAAATGGGACCAGGAGGTGCAGAACAATTACCTGGCGATCGTCAGCGCGACCCAGCAAGCCTATGGGTCGAACCATCCCGCCGTCGCCTATGCGCATGTTGAGTATGCCCGCTTCCTGCAGCGGATGATCACGCGCGGCGTGGCAACGAAAAACCTGGAAGCTGCACAGCAGATTGCCGACGGGCTGGGGCCTGACAACATCAACCGCCCGGCGATCCTGCGCATGCTGGCCATGTACCACATGGAAGGGCGGCGCTACGCCAAGGCCGTCCAGCTCCTCGAAGAGGCTCTCGGCTACGTATCGCCGACCAACGAGAAGCAGGCGGAGACCTGGCGGCAGGTGATGGGCACGCTGGCAGCGGGCTATGCCCGTCGCGGGGAGTGGCAGCAGGCCGATGCGACGGTGGCGCAGATCATTGCCAACACCAAGGAAAACAAGGAACCGGTCGCGCTGGTCGCCTGGTCGCCTGACCCGCTGGAAGACTGGAACGAGCGGACCTTCGTCACTTTTGCGAAAGCGCATTACGATATTGGTCCGGATGGACGTGCCACCAACATTCGCGGCGAGGCAGTTGAGGGCAATCCGCAGTATGCATCCTATGTCGCAGACGCGATGAAGAAGTGGCGCTGGGTGCCGGTTGTTCGCAACGGCACACCGGAACTTTCAACCGGCCACAGCCAGGGCTTCCGCGCCACCCGTGAACGCGAAGCAACCACCGGCAGCCGCCTGCCGTAAGGCATGGCGGCTCCCGAGGGCTGATCAAGAAGCGGCGCTCAGGCGGTGTGGTCCAGCACCGCCCGCGTGACCGCGCCCGCACGCAGGGCGTTTATGGCGTCCTCAAACTGCTCCAGCGGCCAGACCTGGGAAACCTGAGACCCCAGGTCGATCTGGCGGCTGCGGGCAAGTTCGATGAGGCGCGGGTAATCCACCTCCGGCCTTGCGCCGCCGTTCATCACCGAGACGATTTCCCGCCCGCTCAGCACGGCATCAAGGCCGAGCGGCACGGAGGCCCCCGGCGATGTCATGCCGACCAGCACCACGCGCCCACCCCGCTTGACGGCATGGATAGCAGCTTCAATAGCAACGGGCGCGCCGCTGCACTCGACAATCACATCGATGGGCAGCCCGTCCGCGGCCGTAGCCTCGGCCTGCATGGCAGCGGCCAGTCCCTGTGAACTCTGCCCGCGCGCGGAGAGGACGAAGCGATCCGCGCCGAAGCTGCGGGCAACCTCTTCCTTGGCCGGATTGAGATCAACCGCCAGCACCGAAGCCCCGCTGAGGCGCGCGCCCTGAATGGCGTTGACGCCAATGCCGCCGACACCGATGACCGCCACCCGATCGCCTGCCCGCACGCGCCCGAGGTTCTGCGCGGCGCAGAAGCCGGTCGAGACGGCACAACCGATCAGCGCCGCTTGCTGGGGCGGAATATCGCCGGTCTTGTAGAGCTGGGAGGCCTTTACCACGATCTCCCCCGCGAACGAGGAAACGTTGGCGAAGGAGTAGACCGGCTCGCCGTCCAGCCGGAAAGGCTGGCCGGGGACGAAGCCCCAGGTCTCGTCACAGTTGGCGGGTTCGTCGCGCTCGCATTCCCGGCAATGGCCGCACGGCGTCTGGGTGCCGACCATGACCGCGTCGCCCAAGGCCAGACCGGAGACGCCCTCGCCCAGTTCCGCCACCACGCCCGCCGCCTCGTGCCCCAGCACGACCGGCGTGCCGATGAGCCCGGCATCCATCATGTTGAGGTCGCTATGGCAGATGCCGGAAGCCAGCACCCGCACCTTGACCTCGCCCCTGCCCGGTGCGCGCACCTCAAGCCTGTCCGTCGTGAAAAGGCGCTTTCCGTCCCAGATGATTCCGCGCACCCGGTCTCTCCCCTAATTTTATCTTCAGGTTGCCCCTTCCCTTCAAAGGGCAAGGCCCGCGCCGGGAGACGCGGGCCTTGCTCAGAGTAAACCGCCGGAGGAGATGCGCACATCTCCTCAAAGCGTCAGTAACGCACCCGGAAAGTCAGGCCATAGGTGCGCGGCTCGGCCAGGAAGTTGGTGAACATCTGGTTTGCCACCACCCCGAAGGCCTCGGCCTGTGCGGCGGAGTTGCTGCCCTGGAACGGCGCGTTGAAGCCGACCTGCTTGTAGTCCTTGTCCAGCAGGTTCTGCGCCCAGAGTTCCAGCCCCCAGCGGCGCTCGGCCCCGTAGAGACCGACGCGGGCATTCACCACCATGTAGCCGTCCTGCTCCTTCTCGGGGAACAGGTCTGAGCCGGTGTTGTAGTCAGAGGCGTAGCGGAAGTCGGCATAGAACAGGGCGCTCATGCCGTTGCCGCCGATCTGGGGCGTGTACGCCAGAGAGCCGGTGAGAACATACTTCGGCGCGTTGGAAATCCGCTGGCCCGGAAGAAGGAACAGCACCGGGTCGAGCGGCACGCCGCTGGCCCCGCCGACCAGATCGTTGCGGTATTTGGTATCGGCCAGCGTCATGCCCGCCGTGACAGTCACGTCACTGGCAGGATAGACAGCCGCCTCGATTTCGATACCCTTGGAGATGACGCCTGCCCGCACGTCCTCCCGGTTGCACGCGCCGGTCAGCGCAGAGGCATCCCGATCAGCCCCGCCCAGATCATTCGAGCAGCCGTTGACGGTCTGCACGAAGTAGAACTGGCCGTTGAAGGTGTTGAGCTGAAAGTTCTTGAACAGCTGGCGGAAGGCCGCAACGTTCAGGTTGAAGCTGCCGCCGCTGTACTTCAGGCCGATCTCATAGGAGTCCACCTTTTCGGGATCGAACTTCAGGTTCTCCGCATTAGCGTTTGTCAGCGCAGCGCCCGGGCGGCCGAGGGCCGAGCGGTCAAGGTTGAAGCCGCCCGCCTTGTAGCCCTTGGCGTAGCTGGCGTAAGCCATCAGGTCACGGTTGAACTGGTAGGACAGCACGCCCGTTCCGGTCCATTCCTTGTCCGTGCGCTCGGTCTCGAGGTTCAGTGCGTTCAGCTCCGCCGTGCTGCCGCCCTGACAGCCCAGCGCGATGAGGCCGCCGGCCAGCGCCTGCGCGGTGGGCGTCGCCGCCGGATCGCCGAACACCGGTGCCAGCGCCTGCTTGATGCGCGGGCAGAAGGTGTTGGAGTTGTCGAAGGTGGCGCGCAGCTTCTTGGTTTCCTCCGTATAGCGCACGCCGAGGGTCAGGCTGAGCTGATCGGTGATCTTGACCACGTTGTGGGTGAACAGAGCCCAGTTCTCGCTGTCCTGCTTGAACAGGGAGTTCTCGTCGCCAACGTTGTTCATGCCGCGCAGAAGGTTGAAGGCGGTGAGCACGTTCGGCGCGTGGGGCCCGAGCAGGAAGTTGAGCGTCGGCCCGGCCTGCGGCACGAGACACCCCGGTACACCGAGCACCCGCAACGCCTCCGGCACCAGTCGACACGTGGCGAACTGGCCATAATCGCTGCCGAATTTCAGCCGGTCCACGACCTCCAGCGATTCATCGGCGTAGTAACCGCCGACCAGCCAGTCGAGCCTGTCGTCAAAGGCATTGCCCTGGAGGCGAAGCTCCTGCGAGAAGGTCTTGAACTGACGCCCGCTGCCCTCGCTCCGGTAGAGGATGTCCACATTGGTGAAGTCTGTATCACCGTAGAGCTGTGACTTGTAATCGCGATAGGCGGTGATCGAGGTCAGGTTGGCAAAGCCCAGATCCCAGTCCGCCTGCAGGGAGAGGCCCCAGTCCTCGGCCGGACTCTTGGGCTCGCGCCCCTCAGTGACGGCGATTTCGCGATCGAAGGTGTCGAAGTTATAGCGCGCGCCAAGGCTTTCCATCAGCGGCACGAACGGGTTGGGCCGGGTGGCCAGCTCGCCCGTGGCGGGATCGCGGAAGGTCTCGACCGTCGGCTGGAAGGTTGCGCCGCAGCAGTGCTCGTTATTCTTTGCGTAGTCGGCAATCAGCCGCACTTCCAGATTGTCGTTCGGTGTGAACAGCATCTGACCGCGCAGCAGGTAGCGATCGCGGTCGTTCATTTCGAAGCCCGTGGCCGGGTCTTCCAGAAAGCCGTCGCGCTTGGAGTAGACCGCGTCGAACCGGGCGGCCAATGTGTCGGCGACGATCGGACCGGTCACATGACCGGCGAGGCGCATGTAATCATAGTTGCCGTAGGTGAACTCGCCGCCGGCGCCCAGATCGAAGCTCGGCTTCTTGGTGATGACGTTGATGAGGCCCGCCGAAGCGTTGCGGCCGAACAGCGTGCCCTGCGGGCCGCGCAGCACTTCAATGCGCTCGATATCGCCCAGTTCGTTGAGGCCCGCGCCGTTGCGGACGCGATAGACGCCGTCGATGAACACCGCGACGGAGCTTTCAAGGCCTGGGTTGTCACCCACCGTGCCGACGCCGCGAATACGGGCGGACGTGCTTGCCTCCGACGTGGTGGAGGAGACCAGAAGCGAGGGGGCCAGCTGATTCAGCTGGCGGATGTCGCTGACGCCGGAGCGCTCGAGACTCTCGGCCGTGACGGCGGAAACCGCCACCGGTACTTCCGACAGCGCCTGGGCGCGGCGGGTGGCGGTGACGATGATGGTACCGAGCTCCGTTCCCTGCGCCGCAGGCTCGACAGTTGCCGGGCTCTGGGTGGGTTCGGTTGTCTGGGCAAACACTGGAAGCTGAAAACCAAGAACGCATACGGATGCTAGAAGAACACTCTTGCGCATTCGTTCCTCCCCGTTGTCGGCGGCTGTTCACCGCCCGGAGCGCCGATTCTTGTTGTTTATCAATCGGTCTCCGCCTGTAAGTAAGGTCTAGCCTCCAGAAGCCACGGCAATAAGTCAATACATCTAGATAATGTTGCCATGTTGCTGCTAATTACATTCACCAGCGCGTCTATTCTGCAACGCCCCCCCGGAGGCACGTTTCAAGCAAACGCATGAAATTATGCCAATTCTCATGAGAAGGCGCAAAAGCGCGGCAGCGTTTCTTTAAAGCAACACATGCTGTTCCGGACAAAATGAGGGCTGCATTTCCGGGCGGTCCAGCCAGCATACCCCCCATCGCCAGGCGCTTGAGACCACGGGCGAGGACAGGCGCAGAGCGTGCGCTCAGAATTCCTCGAGCAGGCGGCCGTATCCGAACACGGGATCGTTGATGCCGAGGGCGCGCAGGGCGTGCCAGTAGGTGGCCGTGTTGATGGCGATGACCGGCTTGTCCAGCCACAGCTCGGCGGCGGCGGCAATGCGAACCATCGACAGGTTGGTGCCGACCTGCACCAGAGCATCCACATCATCGCCGTCGATGCTTTTGAGGGCGTCGATGACTTCGCGCTCGGTCGTCTCGGCAATGGCCAGCCAGCTTGGGCGCTGCATTGCCAGATCGCGCACGACTTCGAACCCGTTCTCCTTGAGGAAAGCGCGCACTTCCCGGTTGGCGCTGGGATAGTAGGGCGAGAGGAACGAGACGCGGCGGATGCCACCGTAGGCGCGCAGCGCCTCCACCAGCGCGAGGGAGCCGATGGTGGCTTCAACGCCTGCATAGTCTTCCACCCGCTGGCGGAATTCATGCGCGCCCTTGATGCCGCCGTAGAAGGTCACGGCGGACATGCCCATCACCAGCCGGTCCGGCTTGCAGGTCATCGCCCACTTCACCGCCTCAAGCGTATTGGCACCAATGATGTTGGTGGTGGCGATGAAATCCGCGTCACTGATGCCGGAGGGGTTTTCAATCGGAATGCGACTGTAGTGGTTGGTGACGCCGTGAGGGCGCAGCAGCTCGAAATCCGGTTGCACCACCGTATTGGTGGACGGGCCGATGCAGCCCAGCTTGGCGCGATAGCCCAATACATCCGCGTTCCGCCTTGCCATTTCGCTCACTCCCCTGCCGCAGCGTACAAACCACGTGGAACTGTGGCGGGAGAGGAGCCTGCCTGTCCAGCAGGAGACGCACCGCTCTCCGCAGGCCGACCGATGCGAGCCTGCAAATATGCCCGGCGCGGCGTGAAAACGGCTCTGGCGCATCTGGAACTCGCGGCTATATGATTGGTAGCAAGTGCTGGTGCGTCCCCTTCGACTTTCATTAGTTTTGAGGAACAGGATGGCCGCCGGCTCACCCGATTCTCCCATTATTCTTCCGCTGCGTTTTCAGGTTGGCGAGCGCACCCTCGCCGCCGTTCCTCGTCGCCTGGTCACTAAGGGATTCGACCTGGAAAGCCTGCTGGGCGAGGCCGGACTGCGGCTGCCGCCCCTGCCCGCTGGGGCGGACGGCATGATGCTGCGCTCCCTTCCCGAGGCACGGCTCGGGCCGGTTACGGCGGAGGCGCAGGGCTTGCTGGTCTATGTGCGCCAGCGCTACCCGCGCTACTACGCCAGCCTTGGCGGCACGTTCGAGGACTATCTGGGCGGCTTCTCCGCCAAGTCCCGCTCCACGCTGAAGCGCAAGGTGCGCAAGTTCGAGCAGTTGTCCGGCGGCCGGTTAGACGTGCGCGCCTACCGCACGCCTGAGGAAATGGAGGCCTTTTACACCTTGGCCCGTGCGGTTTCGCAAAAGACCTACCAGGAGCGATTGCTGGGCAGCGGCCTGCCGGAAGGCGAAAGCTTCCGCACCGCCCTGCGGGCCAGCGCCGCCCGGGACGAGGCGAGAGGCTACCTGCTGTTCCTGAACGGCGAGCCGGTCAGCTACCTCTACACTCCGATCCAGAAGGGTTGCGCGATCTACGCCTACCTTGGCTATGACCCGGGCATCGCCATCCATTCACCCGGAACGGTGCTGCAATTAGAAGCGATGGAACGGCTGTTCGCCGAGCAGCGCCACCGTTTCTTCGACTTCACGGAGGGAGACGGCCAGCACAAGCGCCTGTTCTCGACGGGCTGCGTGGACTGCGTGGACGTTCTGCTGCTGCGGCCGACCGTGGCCAACTGGGTTCTGATTGCCACACACCGGAACTTTCATGCGGGCGTAGAGGCACTGGGAAATGTGGCCGAGCGTTATGGCGTCAAAACGCGGCTGAAGAAATGGCTGCGGGGGACCCCAGCAACGACAGAGGCCACGAATGGCGGAGCTTCGCTTGCCGGCGCGCCTGAAACAGAGCGACCGCCCGAAAGGCGGCCTGAAGAAAGGCAGCGTGAGAGGGACGACAGCCTGGCTGATTAAGCAGGTGTATCCCGTCGAGATCTTCGATTTCTTCGCGACCACCATCGACGAACTCCACGGAGCGAAGGCCGCGCCCGATCGCAGACTGCTATCCATCCGCACCGCTGCCGACTGCCGCGCGTGCGGCGATGACCTGCTGAGCCAGCTTGGCCGCCACAGCGGGCACGGCGTGCGCAGTATCGTTGCCTCCGGCGGGCGGGTCTATGCATTGGTGGAGGATGGCGAGGTCATGGCCCAACTGACCATGGATCTGGCCGGCCCGCTGGCGATTGAAAATCCTATTCCCCTCAGGGTGACCCTGCCGGAGAATTCCGGTTTCCTCAGCTGTCTTTACACCTATCCTGCATGGCGCAGGCACGGACTGGCGCAACGACTGATCCGATCCGTTGTCCATGAGCTGAGCCGGGAGGGCATCAAGGAAGTGATCTCCTACGTCAGCTCCACCAGCGTCACGTCCCAGAATGCCTTTCTGGCGACGGGTTGGCGGCGAGCCGGGCTATTGTGACCGATCGCAACAGCCGCGTGCTGTACAGCGGACAGGGGCTGGCCGCCCATGGCATCAGCCTTGCGGCCCGCATGGCCCGGCAGAGCTGTTTCCAGTAGCCAGCCCCTCATTCCAGCCACTCAGCGTGTTAATTCATTAATATTGTTGAATATATTTTAAATATTCTCGTTTCACCCGAGTGCTGTTTCCGCCAAGCTTGGCTCTGGACCAACAGGCAGCAAGGCGATCATGCACGACTGGACACATGTGGCTGACGGCGGACCGCTCAACCGGCATTTCCTGAGACCGGCGTGGTACGATGCCTGGGAGGCCGCCTACGGAGACGACCGGAACTGGCGGCGGCCGGCACGCTACCTTCCGGTAGAGGACGGCGCTGCCAGTGCCTGCATCCTGCCCTTCAGCACGCAACGGATTGGCCCCTTCTCCTTCGCCTCCCTGTGCGGCAGCTACTTCCCCTCACGCGGCATTCCCTTTCGGGGCGATCCCGCGCGGCTGGCTGCCGCCAGCCTGCCGCTGCTGCGCGACATAGGCTCAAGTGCCGGGGTGCGCCTCGGGCCGGTGCCGGAGGATGACCCGCTGTTCCGCGCCCTTGCGCCCGTGCTGGAGCGGGACGGCTGGAGCGTGACGCGACGAAAGGTCGGCACCGACTTCATTCTGGACAACCCCGGCGGGGCGGAGGCCTACCAAAAGGCGCTCAGCAACAACCGTCGCAAGAAGATAGACTATTACTGGCGCAAGCTTCAGGAGGCGGGGGATACCACGCTTCGCCACTTCACCGATGCGGGGGCGGACTGGACCGCCGTCATTCGCGACATTCAGACAGTGGAAGTAGCGGCCTGGGTGGCGCGCGATGGCGAGCCCCGCTTTCTCGGCAGCCGCAACGCCTGTTACTGGGCGCGGCTGACGGCGGACCCATGGTTCAGCCGCGCGCTCAACGTCTGGATCATCTACCATTGCGACGCGCCCGTGAGCTTTGCGCTGGCGCTGGACTCAGGTGACACCCGGTACGTGATCGCCAACAGTTTTGATGAGCGCGTCGCCCAGTACAGAACCGGCACGAAGATCTATCAGAAGCTGATTCTGGACGCGTTCGAGCGCGGGCTGGAGCGTATCAACATCGGTATGGGCGATACCGGTTACAAGTCTGGCTGGGGTGCGCGCCCCGGCCCTGAGTTGATTGATATGGTTGCCTTCGCGCCCACCCTCTACGGCACCACTGCCCGGCTGGCCGCCCGTATGCAGGAAGTCCTCCAGCGGTTCGGAAAATCCTGATCTCAATGAAGAGACGTGCGCGACGACGGATCAGGCCGCTGGGCGGGATGACCGGGACCGCGCTCATACCGCAGGCCCGACAGCAGCTGTTCGCCCATGCGGTGGGCGGTTCGCAGCAGATTGGGTGACAGACGCGCCCTTGGTGCCGCCTGTCCCAGCGCGGCGGGATCAAGCTGCCCGTAGGTCAGCACCTGCAAGCCATTGCTGGTGTCTGCAAGGCAGGCGCACAGCCGCTCGAACCGATCCACCACGGTGCGGTTGGCCCGCAGCCGGTCCCGTGTGAGCAGCTCGAAGCTGTGAGTGACCAGAGTGAAATAGCGCTGCCCGCAGGAGGCAGCGTGGCGAAGAGCATCCCGCATCTCCCACGCCGAGAGCGCGCACAGCTGGGCGTGCCGGAAATGGCCCGGGCGATCTGAAATGCAGCTGACGGGAAATTCAACGACGCCATGGTGCAGAACCGGCTCCACGGTCTCCACCGGCAGGGAGATGCGGGGTCGCTCCGCCTCGTAGCCGGGGTTGAAGCTGGTATCATACAGAATGCCAAGGCTGGCCAGAGCCCGCAGCGTGTCATCGTTCGCGCCGTAGTTTCCGGCCCTGAACGCCAGCGGCGGGGGGG
>NZ_DATBUP010000089.1:0-3266 GCF_036515995.1 Pedomonas sp.
AAGGCGGCGACGTCTCGCATGCCCATGTTCAGGCCCTGGCCTGCGATGGGGTGGATGCCGTGAGCGGAGTCGCCGATCAGGGCGAAGCGGTCATCGATGTAGCGTTCGGCGTGGATGAAGCCGAGCGGGTAGGTCCAGCGGGGCGCGGCCAGTTCCAGCTCGCCGAGGAAGTCACCGAAGCGGCGGCGGATCTCGGCGAGGAAGGCGCGATCGCTGAGGCCGACGAGGGCCGGGCCTTCGCGCTCCGACACGGTCCAGACGATGCAGCAGCGGTTGTTCTGGAGCGGGAGGATGGCGAAGGGGCCATCCGGCAGGAAGCGCTCATGCGCCACGTCGCCATGGGGCTTCTCGTGCGAAACGGTGGTGACGATGCCGTGCTGGCGGTAGGACCACTGGGCGCAGCGGATGCCGACCTGATCCCGCAGGGTGGAGCGGCGGCCTTCGGCAGAGACCAGCAGCGGCGCGGTGAGCTTCTGCCCGCTGGTGAGCACGGCCTCGACCCGGCTGGTGTTGCGGTTCCATGAGGCGAGCCGGTCCGGCGCGAACAGGTGGAGACCCTGCGCCTTGCCGGCGGCTTCCAGCAGCGCGGCGCGCAGGAGGCGGTTCTCGAACATGTAGCCGAGCGGCTCATTGCCGATGGCGGAGGAATCGAACTGGAGGAACCGGGGCGAGTCGCCATCGGTCACCATGATTTCGCGGATGGGCTGGGCGGCGTCCGCCAGATAGGGCCACACGCCGATGGCCTGGAACATCTTGCCCGAGGCGTTGGCGATGGCGGAGGCGCGGCCGTCAAACCCGGAGGCGAGGGTGGTGGTGAGGTCTGCCGCGTCCACCACGGCGACTTCAAGGCCGTGGGAGGTGAGGGCCAGCGCCAGCGTCATGCCGACAAGGCCGCCGCCGATGATGATTGCATCGACCGATATTGCCTTGCTTGTATCCGCCATGCGCCTGTCCTTCCCTAGCCGGGCCCCCCTGCGGGCGACCATTTGCCCGCCTTATGCCCCCGCAGAGTAGGATTTTCCACCGGCATCGCCAATGATGCTCTGCGACGCAGCGTCGAGGCGTGCCTTGTTCATGCCGCGATCAACGGTTTATCGTGATGCAAAGCCGCGCTTACTTGACGGTGACGGGACCTTGCGGCTCATAACACCAAACCGAACAGAATGAGTCTGGCACAGCCGGACCGATCATCGATCATGGCAGGACAAGGGTTCAGAACAGTGGCCAGTGCGCGCTTCATCAAGTTGCCCACCACCGTCTTTCAGAAAATGGGCGTTGCGGCGGAACCGGCCATGCGCGTCGTGGGCGGCGTGCTGCTTGGCCTCTTCGGCCTGTGCCTGCTGGGGGCGTTGCTCAGCTATGATCCGGCGGACCCCTCGCTGAACCATGCGACGGACGCAAGCCCGGGCAACTGGCTGGGCTATGCGGGCGCGTCTCTGGCGGACATCGCCTATCAGGTGCTCGGCCTTGGCGCGTGGTTCGTGGTCATTCCGCTGCTGTGCTGGGCATTCCGGGCGCTGCGCCGCCTGCCGTTGCAGAACCTGCGGCGCTCGATGATCTTTGCCTTCAGCGGCGCGATCGTGCTCAGCCTGGCCTGCGGCTGGGTGCCCGCCTGGCCGAGCTGGCCGGTGGATGCGGGCGTGGGCGGCGTTGTCGGCTTCCTTGGCGTGAAGGGCGTCACCTCCCTTGGCGAGAACTGGGGCTGGGAGCCGCTGGGCTGGGCGTTCTGCGTGCCGCTGCTGCTCATCGGCCTCGTGCTGTTCGCCTTCAGCCTTGGGCTGGAAAAGAGCGACTGGGAGCGCCTGAAGGGCCTGTTCCGCCGCCGCGAGCGCTATGTGCCGCCCTATGAACTGGAAGAGGAAGCGCCCAGGCCGCAGAGCATCCGCCGCGAGCCGAAGCTGGTGGCACCCGAGATCAGCGCCCCGATCGACGAGGAGGACGCGCCCAAGCCTCGCCTGCGCGACCGGATCATGCCGCCGAAGAAGGAGCAGGCGCCGGTTGCCAAGGCGACCAAGCAGGGCGACCTCAAGCTGGGCGACAAGTACGAATCCCCCAGCCTCGACCTGCTGGCCGAGGTGGTGAAGTCCGACACCCGCGGCTTTGATCGCACCGCGCTGGAGCAGAATGCACGGCTGCTGGAGTCCGTGCTCGATGACTATGGCGTCAAGGGGCAGATCATTCAGGTGCGCCCCGGCCCGGTTGTGACCATGTACGAGCTGGAACCCGCGCCGGGCATCAAGTCTTCCCGCGTGATTGGCCTTGCGGACGACATCGCCCGCTCCATGAGCGCCATTTCGGCCCGTGTGGCTGTGGTGCCGGGCCGCAACGTCATCGGCATCGAACTGCCGAACGCCAAGCGCGATACGGTTTACCTGAAGGAGCTGCTGCTCTCCGAGAGCTTCACCACCGACAAGAAGACGCTGCCGATGGTGCTGGGCAAGGACATTGCGGGCGACGCCGTGGTGGCCGACCTTGCGCCCATGCCGCACTTGCTGATTGCGGGTACGACGGGTTCGGGCAAGTCGGTCGGCCTCAACGGCATGATCGTCTCCCTCCTGTATCGCATGGCCCCGGACCGGCTGCGTTTCATCATGATCGACCCCAAGATGCTGGAGCTTTCGGTTTACGACGGCATTCCGCATCTTCTGGCCCCGGTGGTGACGGAGCCGAAGAAGGCCATTGCCGCCCTGAAGTGGGCCGTGCGCGAGATGGACGACCGCTATCGGAAGATGGCCAGCGTCAACGCGCGCTCGCTGGCCGGCTTCAACGAGAAGGTGATGGAGAGCAAGGCGCGCGGCCAGTCCCTCGTGCGCAAGGTCCACACCGGCTACGACCGCGAGAGCGGCCAGCCGATCTATGAAGAGCAGACGTTCGATTTCGATCCGCTGCCGCTGATCGTGGTGGTCGTGGACGAGCTGGCCGACCTGATGATGGTGGCCGGCAAGGAGGTGGAAATCCTCATCCAGCGCCTCGCCCAGAAGGCGCGTGCAGCGGGCATCCACCTGATCATGGCAACGCAGCGCCCGTCCGTGGATGTGATCACCGGCGTCATCAAGGCCAACCTGCCGACCCGTATCTCCTTCTCCGTGACGTCCAAGATCGACAGCCGCACCATCCTTGGCGAACAGGGCGCGGAGCAGCTGCTGGGCAAGGGCGACATGCTCTACATGTCCGGCGGCAAGCAGATCATCCGCGTGCACGGCCCGTTCGTCTCCGAGGAGGAGGTGGAGCGTGTGGCCGACCACTGGCGCAGCCAGGGCATGCCG
>NZ_DATBUP010000090.1:0-8059 GCF_036515995.1 Pedomonas sp.
CCGCCCCTCGGGCGCCTGGCCGGCGTTGGGGGAGGCAGCCGTTGCTCCGGCCTTCGCGCGTGTGGCACGTCGCGGACCCTGGCGAGGGATGGCTCCGGGGAGGAGGCACGCCCCCCGGCCGCAGGCAAGCCCGTGGCCGCAGGGCCACGCAAGACTAAATGTTCTAGGGGAGAGGCAATTGGTATCAGACGGTTACGATTGTGCCCTTACCCGCGTTCTGGCCGATCCACCGGACCGCAAGTCAGTCGGATCCACCGTCAACTGTACGTCCGAGCGCATTGATGACGAGATCAGCGTCGACAGCTTCGCGTCCAGCGGCTCCTTGCCGTCGGACCTGGAACGTGAAGGTCGGCTCGGGCCTGCGCGCGCAGGCAGGATTTTGGGAAATTCCAAGCACCAACGCTCAGTCAGCAGCAGAGCGCTGCCATCCTGCGCCAGGCGGCACAGGGGTATTGCTGCACGTCGACATGGAGGAGGGGATCCTGCAGCCCGCCTTGCGAACTTTTCCAAGGCCAAATCCGCGATATGAAAATGGAGTCCAGCTGGCTGCCTCCCTGCATCAGGCGCGGTCTTTTGCCTTCCCGTCTAATCGCAGCCTCTCTCGTGTAGTAATAGTGAGATAATAGCGCGCGTGACGCCGCTCGCCGACCCTCGCCAATGCCCCGAGTTCAACGAGATCGGCGAGATCACGTGTCGTGGTGGCCGATGCTGCATCGGTGATCGTGCGGTAGTTGTGGGCGCTCAGCCCTCCAGCAAAGCCATCCGGCCCTCCGGCCATCTGCCGGAGCAGCGCCTTTTCCTGCCGCGCATTGATCCGACCGCGCAAGCGATCAAGCAACCGCGTCTTCTCGATCAGGAAGCGGATATGCTCGATTGTACGCGCCTGCGCTTCCAGCACGATGTCCGCAAACCATTTGATCCAGCCATCGATCTGGTTGCTTCGGCTGGCTCGTTGCAACTCAGCATAATAGGCCTTCTGATGGCGGTTGATTGTCACGGCAAGCGCGGTCAGCGTGGGGGGCTCAAGACTTTGCGCCAGAGCCTTCTCCGCAAGAGCGCGGCCGAGGCGGCCATTGCCATCCTCGAACGGATGGATTGTCTCGAACCAGAGATGGGCAATCGCTGCACGCGTGACGGCAGGTAAAGGGGCGCTGCCCAATGAGCTGCTATCATTGAACCAGGCAATGAAGCGCCTCATCTCCTCCGGCACCTGCCTTGAGGGCGGTGCCTCGAAATGGACACGGGGTGCATGGAGGGCACCCGAGACAATCTGCATGGGATCGGCGTGGGTGCGATAAGCGCCAATATCCGCAAGGTCTCGGCGGCCATTCATCAGCATTTTGTGTCAGTCGAACAATTGCTGGTCGGTCAACGGCTCAGCGTAGCGCCGATAGAGGTCTGCCATCAGTTCTGCCGCCCCGGCTTCGGCTGGATCGGCTCGCCGCCTGTCAGCTTCAAAGCCGAGCTGTCGTGCCAGGGACGCCTGGACGCTCGCTCGGTGCAGCACTTCCCCTTCAATGGCTGAGCTGTCGACCATTTCCTGAGAGATCAATTCAATGACGACCCCTTGCCGAGCCTCACCATCCAGATGGTCCATGGCTCCGACAATGACGCCGATGCCCTTAAGGAATCGCTCCTCCGCATGACGCAGCTGTGCCAAATCATATGTGAAATGGGGCCAGTCAGAGAGTTGCCAGTCCCAGAGCATGATCGATCAGAGCCGTTCTACAGATCATTTTAGCAGCAAAAGATGATTTATAGAAGCGCGGTCTATCGATCAGACCGGATGCTTACCGCCACGGCCTCGGAACGAGTCCCCAACGGTGTGTGACGGACAGAACCCGCAGCTGAAAAGCCAGGCCTGATCGGCCAACATGCCGATACAGGAAATGCCGCACGGCTGATCGAGACTTGGTAATATTAACATAATGCATATTATCCGAGTTTCATTTTTAAGGGGGTTGTAAGGACAATTTAGAGATGTCACTCCCCGCAAGTTAGAGATGTCACAACCGGGGCGTCTTGCGGGCCTTCGTGGCATGGTCTCCTGCATGGCAGGAGGACGCGCTGATGACGGTGATAGCAATGAGCCATAGCGAGCTTTCACGCTACGACACCCTGCGTCGCCTTGAACGCGGCGACCTGCGCATTGAAGATGCCGTTATGCTGCTGGGTGTTTGTCGACGCCAGGTTTATCGCCTGCTTGGACGGCTGCGCACGGAAGGCCCTGAGGCGCTGGTGTCGTGGAAGCGTGGCCGGCCAAGCAACCGTGCCTTCAAGCAGGACTTGCGTGCTCGAGCACTTGGCCTGGTCCGTGAGCACTACCATGATTTCGGTCCGACGCTGGCGGCCGAGTATCTCGCCGCACGGCACAGCATCTCGATCTCGCACGAGACGCTGCGCCAGTGGATGATCCAGGATGGTCTATGGAAAGATCGCGCTGCCCGGCGTCCGCGGGCCTATCAGCCTCGGTATCGCCGGGATTGCCGCGGAGAGCTGATCCAGGTGGACGGATCGAAGCACTGGTGGTTCGAGGATCGTGGCCCGCAATGCACCCTGCTCGTCTATATCGACGATGCAACCAGCGAACTGATGCAGCTCAAGATGGTCGAGAGCGAGAATACCTTCGCCTATATGGACGCGACCCGGGAGTACATCGAGAGGCATGGCAAGCCGGTGGCATTTTATTCGGACAAGCACACTGTGTTCCGCAGCGCCAATGCTTCAGCCCTCAGAGATGGAATGACGCACTTTGGCCGGGCTATGGAGGCGCTGAACATCGAGATCATCTGTGCAAACTCGCCGCAGGCAAAGGGGCGAGTTGAGCGCGCCAACGCGACCTTGCAGGATCGCCTGGTCAAGGCGATGCGCCTGGAAGGCATCTCGACAATTGCACAAGCCAATGCCTTCCTGCCCCAGTACATGGGGCAGCACAATGCCCGCTTTGCCAAGGCGCCGCTTGATCCGCGGGATCTTCACCGGCCCCTCGCCCCCCACGAAGATCTGAAGGCTGAGATGGTCTGGCGCGAACAGCGCACGGTCACATCAGCGTTGACGCTGCATTATAACAAGGCGCTTTTCATCCTCGAGCCCAACCAGATCAGTCAGACCGTGGCCGGCAAGCGTGTCGAGGTTTGCGAGTTCCCGGATGGACGGCTCGAGATCAGATACGCAGGGCATGTCCTCCCGTACCGGATCTTCGACAAGATCCGGCAAGTGAACCACGCCGCAATCGTCGAGAACAAGCATCTGGATGCGGCGCTGAGCATGGCACGGCTGCTGCAGGACCATCTGCCGGAAAGACGGCGCAACACCAGCCAACCTTCCCGTCGATCGCAGCGCACTCACCTGTTTCCTCAGCCCGAACGGAGCGAAGTACCACCTATGAAGCGCAAGCGCGGTCGTCCCTCACTTCGAGGGCCCGCACCAGCCGAGACTGCTCCAAGGTTGGCCGGACGCCACTGAGAATGCAGCAGGGCTGGCGCGGTGCAAGGCCTTGCACCGCGCCAGCCCTGCTGCATCAGAACCGTGACATCTCTATCTAGCCGAAACAGTGTCTTTTCTAAACTGCAGGGACACATTTTTAAGGGGGTAGATTCTATTTCCAGGTGCGACTTTTGGGCCATCTCAATGGCTTAGCGCACGAAGGAGCGATCCATGCCTCCCCATATTCGGCGGACCTATTCTCACATCAGTTTGAAAGAACGGCGTAAGATCGAACGATGGCGGGTCGCAAAGATCAGCGTTGATATCATGGCTGAGAAGCTGGGCCGGCATCGTTCGACGTGTTGCGCGAACTGAGGCGCAACCGTTTCCATGATCTGTGATTCCTGCCGTCACCAAACGGGCTAGTAAATAGTAACAGGATTCTTAATCAGTTAAAACGTACAGAATTCCGTGCATAATGTCTTTTATAGACGCTCGAGAATGACATGGACGTCATGACCTATACGGATGCTCGAGGTAGCCTGAAAAAGCTCATGGATCGTGTTATCCATGACCGGGAACCTGTGGTCATCACACGAGAAAAGAACGAAGCAACGGTGATGATTTCACTCGATGATTACAATGCTATTCAGGAGACATTTTATCTCCTCCGTAGCCCCAGCAATGCGCGCCGACTGTGCAGTTCCATGGACCAACTTGAGGCGGGATCCGGCCAAGAGCGAGACGTTGCACTTTGATATTCCTTTTTTCAGATGAAGCGTGGGAAGATGATCAGCATCGGCAGAGCCACAGCGATGGTGAAAGAATTCTGTATCGTGTCGATGAGTTGATCGAAGCGGCTCAACGCGAACCTTTTAAAGGACGCGGCAAATCTAAAGGACTGAAAGGGGATCTTCAGGGTTGGTGGTCCCGACACATCACTGATGAGCATCGTATGGTCTACAGGGTCACCGGGAAGCGCCAGCAGCAACAGTTTGATATCGCGCAGCTTCGATACCACTACTGAATGCCCGTTTGAGAAGATTCTTGGGTGAGAAATGCGCCTGAGACGCAAACTATCCGTATTGGGTGCGCAGTGTTTTTGCCGACTTGGAGTGCGCGATCCCTAAGCGCGGTCTGGAGCACGTCGATGATGCAGCTTGTGTGGCTTGGTTCTGCAGGGTTCAGTTCCATAATATGAGCTCGTCCCAGCTTGAGGCGATGACCAGCGAAAGCTCTGGCCGGCGATGGGGCCGGCTTCGCCAAGCGCTTGCGCTTCCTGCAGACCGATCACTTCATCTGGCGCAGTCCAGAAGATACCGGCCGGTTCAGTCTGGCCGGCATCTGGCCCATGACTGCCTTCCTCCTGCATAATTGCCATTGTCACCCGGAGGCTCACTCAGGGTGAGGCCGTTGTCCCGCAAGTGCTAAACGCAGCGGAAAAATTCGGAATGAAGTATGGCTTTTATCCCGGCGCTTAAGGAACTCGGGAGGCCTGGTATTCCCGTTTCTCGTAGATCTGGCAAATGGCCTGGCCATCCCAGCGGTATGTCAGGTGGCGTTCCTGTCGGCAGCCTGACAGGCAGCGAGGACGATAGACGGCAACGCAGGTGCCGTTCTCAGCCCTGACGCTGTGGTAGATGACGCCATTGGATCCATCGCTCCGCAGCATCCGGCCGAGTTTCTGGCTGAAGCTGTAGTCGTCTGCATCATAGACGCTGGCCGGAACGTGGCCGTTGCGCAGGTCATGCAGGTCGCCGTCCAGCCTGGCGATGTAAACCCGCATATCGATGTCGATCGGGGCCTCGTTGGTGCGTTTGAGGAATTCTTCGCGGTGATGCCTGGTTTCAGCGACCGCCGTATCGATCTCAAGGGCAGCATAGTAGGCGCCAAAGGTAGTATCGGTGAAACGGCCGCCCTCAGGATTGAGATGGGTAAAGGCGGCCATGATCGGGGTTGAGCCCGGCCCAGTGACACGCTCCTCCACCGGGACAAGGGTGATATCCCCCACCTCTTCCCGCAGCCTGTCATTGGTCATCGCCTCAACGGCAAACACGGCCTCAAGGTCTGCGGGACTGGAAATCCGATCGAAAATCGACACCGGGGGAAAGATGGACGGCACGATGCGATAGACGAACCAGCCTGTGGCCGCGAGAGGCGGCAAGGATACAGTCCTGCTGGTCATCCTATCCCCGCTGAGCGTCGAGATACTGGCGAACCACGTAAAGATCCCCGACATTGCCCGATATCATGCGATCAAGGGCGCTTTTGCCGCCAAACAGTGGAGCGCTGTTAGGAGCCCGCATCCATGCATCGGCTCGAGCCTGATCCGGCAGCAGAATGTTGATGGCTTTGAAGATACCGAGCAGGTAAGAGATCCGCTCAAGCGTATCGCGGCTGATCTTGCTGACGCGGCCGGCCTTCCAGGCGTGGAGGGTTGACCGACTGGCGAGACCAAGCAGCTTCATCTGCTCTTCCTCGGACAGCTTCCATGCCTTAGCCAGACCAAAGAAGGCCCGCAGCGCCGGCCCGCTAAGATCGGTAGCAGAGGCGCCGGTATTTGGCTGAGCAACCGGGTGGGCCATTGCAGTCTCTCCCTTCGGTTATGATCATAGTATGCACATATAATTCATAAATGTCCATAGTCTAGACGTATCCGGCTCCAGAGCGAAATGAGAAGCATGCAGGCGGACGGCAGATGTACATGCCGCGCGGCAAGGTGCTGGGCGGAGGATCGTCCATCAACGGCATGGCCTATGGTCGCGGCATGCGCGGTGACAATATTTCCTGGCCCCGACGCCGGCTGAACCGGGGCGTTGATCCCCCGCCTTCGCAGATTCAGAGCTTCGCTGGAACTGCGATCACCTCAACAGTGGGGATTAAGCCGGCACCCGACAAGGCTGTGCAATTCCGGCCCAACGAACAGGCGGCTGAAACAGCCTATCTGTCCTGCGCCACGGTTGCTGAACAGATGTGCGGGATCAGCGCACTTCCTGACGGCATCTGCAAGGACAAGCTCACCATTGCCCTGGGAAGGCGCGATGGAGCTGCTTGCAGAGCGCATCTTGCCATTCATTCGACATCGCTGCTGCAATGCACGACGCCTTGCGTGTGCCGGCGCCCTGCCCCGCAGGGGACGGCAATTCGGCTGCCCAGACAACAGGGCGATCAAAAGTAATATTCATCATGACAGTCGGCCTGCAATCACGGCCCCGTCAGCTCGACCATCACGGATACCTGTCTCCCTTGCCGTTCCGGGACGCCGCCGCACGGCCACATTACCCCTGTGGTGCCTGGTTCAGCCGCTCTGACGATTCTGCAAGCAAACAACCCTCCTCCCGGAACCGCTCTTGTCTCCTCTGCACGGCCTCTCGATGCGCAGGGACCATTGAGGTCCCCTGCGCCGGGAGATCCGCATCATTCTTCAGGAACGCCTTGCAACGCGCCCCTCAAAAGGAAAAGCCAAGATCCACACCATAGGTCCGCGCCGCCTCGAAGAGGGCCGCGTCCAGCAGGCCAAGCGTCGCTGAAAACGTTGGCGACCGGTTGTTGGTCAGGTTGCGCCCCCAAACGGACAACTTTGCTCTCGTCCCGCCAAGATCGATATCATCAATCGATGCTCGGGCCCCCAGGATCCAGCGCGACGGAGCGACGGAAAGGGCCGTGCGGTGCGCTACCATATCATATTTGCTGGTGTATTGCGCGTCAGCGCGCAACGAAAGCACGGCACCGTTCGAAAACTCCACAAGTTCGTAGGTCGCGGCCGCATTGCCAGTCCAGCTCGGGCGGAACGTCGGCTGGAATGTATCGATCGAACCGATAGCGGGATCAATCTCGGTATATTTGAAGTCCGAATACCCGGCGGCAGCATTCAGTGTCAGGCCAGGCAAAGGCTGGGCAGTGATTTCAAGCTCTCCGCCGGTCGACTTGGCCTTGCCCGCATTCTTCTGGATCTGGACACCATTGTCAAAGGAGATGAACTGCACCCCGCCGAAGCGCGTATGATAGACAGCAGCGTTCAGGCGTAGGCGGCGATCGAGCAGATCCGCCTTGACGCCCCCTTCCACGGACTTGGCTGTTTCAGGCGCATATTCAACGCCGTTCATGACGCCGCCCGACACATAACCCGTGCTGTATTTGATATAAGCCAGCACATCGTCGTTTGGCTTGTAGTCCAGACCGACGAGATAGGTGAACTTGTCCTGCTTCGTCTCGAAAGGCTCAGGCAAGAGGTTGTAGGCAAAGCGATCGTCCCAGGTCTGGCGACCGCCCACGTTGATGTCGAGAGTCTCGGAAATATGAGCTGTGGCCTGGCCGTAGATTGCATAGGACTTGTTCTTGACGATGCCCGGCTTGACGAAGGGGCCCGGAACCACGAAGTTCGGCGCCACCTGAGCAAAGGCCGCGGTCGGGCCGAGCGTGGCGACGTCTATGTCCTCGTTAAAGTAGTAGACGCCGCTGATCAGGCTAAAAGCATCGGTATCGACGGCGATCTGCGCTTCTTCGGTAAACTGCCGGTTCTTCGTGCCGTTGACGATGCCCAGCAGCAGGATCGGGTCTCCGATCGAACCCTGATTGAAGCCGGCAAATGCTTCCAGCCCGGGGACGCCTGCAGTGCCCAGGGAGCCGTAGA
>NZ_DATBUP010000091.1:0-9479 GCF_036515995.1 Pedomonas sp.
CGCTCAGGAACGGGCGCTTGAGGCTGCGCAGGCCCGTCTCAGTGAACTGGAGCGGGATGTGTACAGCCGGGGTGGCGGCGGTTTTCTCGGTGGCCTGTTTGGCGGGCGCAGCCACAGCTACCGGTCCTCGCCCCATCAATCCTATCGGGCCGGTCCCGGCGGGCGGCCATATGGCTACGGCTCGTCCACGCGCCCGCTCGCCTCAGGCGGGGGCTTTCTGGCCGGTGCGGCCCAGACCGCCATGGGCGTGGCGGGCGGTGTTCTCATCGGCAGCCTGATTGCCAGCGCATTTACAGGAGATGAGGCAGCCGCTGCGGCACCTGAATACGATCCCGGTGTCGGCCCCGGCGAAGATACCGGCGCGGCTGGCAGCGAAGTGGGCGGCGACGATTACTCCGGAGGCGATGACGGCTTCAGCGACTTTGGAAGTGACTTCGGACTGGACGAGTTCTGATCTCTCGGCGCTGGCTGCGCCACCTATGCTCTTACCGGTAAAGCAGCACCGGTATCAGACAGGTGCGGATCATCTGCGTTGTCGTGCTGCCAACAATCAGTTGGCGGATGCGGGAATGGCCATAAGCTCCCATCACCAGGAGGTGAATGTCATGCGCTTTCACATAGTCGCTGATCGTCGCCTCCGGCTCCCCGGCCAGTCGCTCCAGAGTGTATGTTCCGCCCGACGCGATCAGCCGCTCACGCGCCCACATCAAATGCCCTTCCGCCGCCGGACTTGAGTTGGCAACCATTACCACGTGCCGGTCCAGATCCTTGAGCAATGGGTTGGCGCAAACCTCCTCCACCGCCTTGCGGGAAGAAGCCGCGCCGTCGTAGGCCACCAGGACACGATCGATCGGCTTGAATGCCCGGGCGGCAACCAGCACAGGGCAGTGAACGGCGCGCACCACCCGCTCCACGCTGGATCCAATGTGCAGCCGGTCAAAGTCCGCCGCTTCCCCGCGTTTGCCGATCACGATCAGAGATGTGCTGGCTTCCAGTTCGCTCAGCGCGTCCACAAGGCTGCCGTGGCGGCAGCGGCTGCTGATGTTGTACATGCCAAAGGCGCGCATCTGTGCCTCGGCGTCCTGCAACAGGCCGGATCCCCGCTGGACCAGAACCTGATTGCGCTGCTCGTCCAGTACCGCCAGTTCCTGCAGCAGGCGATCCTGCGCACCCATGCCCATACCGGCGTTGAAGTCGGTATAGGCGGCGGTATCGAATTGCCGCTGAACCACGTGAAGCAGTTCCACCGGAAGCTGCAAGCGCTCGGCGGCCCAGGCCGCGT
The DNA here is from genome assembly GCF_036515995.1 of Pedomonas sp. Taxonomy (NCBI): domain Bacteria; kingdom Pseudomonadati; phylum Pseudomonadota; class Alphaproteobacteria; order Sphingomonadales; family Pedomonadaceae; genus Pedomonas; species Pedomonas sp. The sequence goes on from NZ_DATBUP010000091.1 coordinate 1,283, forward strand.
GGCCGCAGACGCTGGGCGTGTAGACTGATCCGTCAACGCAGGCGATGATCCGGTTCATGGCATTCGCTCCCACCCCCAGCCTGCCGCGAGCGGTGCAGGCAAGCCAAGAAAATACACACCGCATTTGAAGTATTTTCAAACCGACCAGGGGCAAGCGCCGCACTGAGCATCCCGCCAAGACACGCTTAAAATGCGTGCTTGGCCACCACCTGCACGCGGTTCAGGCTGCCCTTGTCTCCACTCAGGAGCTTGCGCTGGCCGTAGCGGTACTCGATGCCGAGATCGAGCGGTTTGACCGGAGAATAGAACAGGTTCACCGCGATGCTGCGCGCCAGCTCGTTGGCATCCAGCGGAGCGATACCGTTCGAAGGGTAATCCACGTCCTGGAATGATCCCATGATGTTGCCGCGCAGCTTTTCCGTGAAGCCGACGCGGAAGGCGATGAAGCCCGCCAGCACGTCCACCGTCTCCATGTCTCCTGCGCCGGTTGCAGGATCCATCACATAGATCACGTCCGGCGCGAAGTTGAAGCCGACATAGCGGCTCGCGCCCTGCCCGTATGTGAGCATGAACCGCACGTCGTACGGGCCGTCCTTGCCGAAGGGAACACGACCGGCAACCGAGGCGCCCCAACCGAACTTCTTCGCATTGTCCTGCGGGCTGTTGACGGAGAGTTGCCGCGCCAGCCCCGCAAGGCTGAATTGACCGAATGTGGGCGACCACACCAGCCGGACCGTGGCGTCGGGAATGTGATCGTCGTCGTTCTCGATCATCACTGCGGAGGTCGGCGTGATGCTGGCCGTCTCCGGGTTCTCCAGCGCGAACGAGAGAGTGAACTGGTCTGACAACTGCCGGGTATAGCGCGCCTGCATCTGCCGCACGAAAACCGTGCCTTCGGTCACGCCAACGAAGTCCGCCGCTTCCGGCAGTACGGTCACATTCTGGAAGTTGCTCCACTCCTGTCCGAAGATCCACCCATCGTAGGTGATGAAGGCCCGTCGCAGCGCGAAGTTGTAGCCGTTAGTGGTCCGCTCTGACCCTTGGGTGCCCGGCGAGGTCTGGAAATCGGCCTCGATGTGGGCGCTCACCGTCTTGCCGTCCATCGGCGTGTCGGTGTTCAGCACGATGCGGGTCTGCTTGGCATGGGCGTCGAAATCCACGCCCTCGCCCGCGCCGGGCGTATCGTCCACGGGAATGAACTGGGGCAGGTAGAAATCCCGGCCCAGCGTGTTGGTGGCAGTATCGCCCTTGCTGTAGTCGCTGACCATCGCGTCGGCCTTGATGAAACCGCTCAGACGGAAGGTCGTGTTGCCGATGCGAAAACCTGTGCCCGGCGGCTGGTTCTGGGCGGACTGGCTGGCCGCACTCTTCTCTCTTGGCCCTGCGGCCGGTTCAACAGCGGTAACCGCAGCAGTCTGGGCGGCGGCCTGCGCCGTCGTCGCTGGAACGGCCGGAGCGGCTGCATTCTCGGCCGTCGTGGTCTCGGAAGGCTGCGGGGGCACCCCAGTCACGCTCTGGGGCGGGGTCTGTGTTTGCCCCGGCTGCGCTTGTGCCTGCAGCTGGGGTGTCTGCTGTTGGCGAGTGGCGTTCAGTTCCTGCCGGACGTCGCGCAGGGCCTCTTCCAGTTGGCGCACCCGCTCTTCCAAGACGGCCGTCCGGTCCGCCCCTGTTGCGGGCGGTTGAGACTGCGCCACTGCTGGAGATGCGCTCAGAGCGACCCCCGCCACTCCCGCCAGAAGCATCAGACGCTGCTGCATGACACTCGCCATGATGTCGTCTCCACCATTGGTAATTCAGGCGTTGGTAATTCAGGCGTACATCTTCCGGGCGCATCCCGCCTTGGGCGTGACGCTGCCCGCATGAACGGCAGGCTTTGCGGTTTGGTTCATCATTATTGGCAGGGTCCGATATTTTTTCTGGAAACTGCTGCAAATCCGCCGCAAACCTAGCGTCTCGGGCCTTGCACGCTGGCGCCAGATCAGGGAAGCTCGGCCACAAGCTGTAAAAGCAAAGCGTCATTGCATAAGGGTAAGATGAGGGGATTAAGGTATGAGTGAGCAGGTGTTTGCCGTTCCTGCGGACTGGAAGCAGCGTGCGCATGTTGACGCTGCCGGCTATGAGCGGTTGAGCGATGAAGCGCGCCGCGATCCGGTTGCATTCTGGGGCGAGCAAGGCAAGCGCCTGTCGTGGGATGTCCCCTACACCCAGGTCAAGGATGTCTCCTTCAACGCCGAGGACTTCCGCATTCGCTGGTTTCACGACGGCAAGCTGAACGTCTCGGTCAACTGCATTGATCGCCACCTGCCCGAGCGTGCCAACGATGTCGCGATCATCTGGGAGGGTGACGATCCCTCGAAGTCGAAGACCATCACCTACGGCCAGCTGCATGCCGAGGTCTGCCGCTTCGCCAACGTGCTGAAGGCGCGCGGCGTGAAGCGCGGTGACCGGGTGACCATCTATCTTCCGATGATCCCAGAGGCAGCCTACGCCATGCTGGCCTGCGCGCGCATTGGCGCGGTTCACTCTGTCGTGTTCGCCGGTTTCTCGCCGGACAGCCTGGCCGGTCGCATTACCGACTGTGACTCCAAGGTCGTCGTCACCGCAGACGAAGGCCTGCGCGGCGGCAAGACCATTGCCCTGAAGGCCAACGTCGATGCTGCCGTCGCCCAGTGCGCCGGCGTTGAGGCCGTTATCGTCGTCTCCCACACCGGCGGTGCCGTGGCGATGACCGAAGGGCGGGACGTGCGCTACGAAGACGTAGCGGCTACCGTTTCCACCGATTGTCCGGCAGAGAGCATGAACGCGGAAGACCCGCTGTTCATCCTCTACACCTCCGGCTCCACCGGCAAACCCAAGGGCGTGCTGCACACCACAGGTGGCTATCTCGTCTATGCGTCCATGACGCACGAGTACGTGTTCGACTACAAGCCCGGCGAGATCTTCTGGTGCACTGCCGACATCGGCTGGGTCACTGGCCACAGCTATGTGGTCTATGGTCCGCTCGCCAACGGCGCGACCACGTTGATGTTCGAGGGCGTGCCCAACTACCCCTCTCCGTCCCGCATGTGGGACGTGGCGGACAAGCATCAGGTCAATATCCTATACACCGCGCCGACGGCGCTGCGCGCCCTGATGCGCGAGGGAGACGAGCACGTCACCCGCACGTCACGCAAGTCGATCCGTCTGCTGGGTTCCGTCGGCGAGCCGATCAACCCGGAAGCATGGCTCTGGTACCACCGCGTCGTCGGCGAAGGCCGCTGCCCGATCGTGGACACCTGGTGGCAGACCGAGACCGGCGGCATCCTCATCTCGCCGCTGCCGGGCGCGACCGACCTGAAGCCGGGCTCTGCCACCAAGCCGTTCTTCGGCGTGCAGCCGCAGATCGTGGATAGCGAAGGCAAGGTTCTGGAGGGCGCATGCGAGGGCAACCTCGTCATCACCGACAGCTGGCCCGGCCAGATGCGCACGGTCTACGGCGATCACGAGCGCTTCTTCCAGACCTACTTCAGCACCTATCCGGGCAAGTATTTCACCGGAGACGGCTGCCGCCGCGATGAAGACGGCTACTACTGGATCACCGGCCGCGTCGATGACGTGCTGAACGTCTCCGGCCACCGCATGGGCACGGCGGAAATCGAATCCGCCCTCGTAGCTCATCCCAAGGTGGCAGAGGCGGCCATCGTCGGCTTCCCACACGACATCAAGGGTCAGGGCATCTACGCCTATGTCACCCTGAACGTGGGCGAAGACCCGACCGAGGCGCTCCGCAAGGAACTGGTCACCTGGGTTCGTCAAGAGATCGGGCCGATCGCCGCACCGGATCATATCCAGTTCGCGCCGGGCCTTCCCAAGACCCGCTCTGGCAAGATCATGCGCCGCATTCTTCGCAAGATCGCCGAGAACGACCTGTCCAATCTCGGGGACACCTCCACGCTGGCCGATCCCAGCGTGGTCGATGACCTGATCGGCAATCGCGCCCGCGCGGCCTGATCCGGAGCAAGCAGATGATCGATGCGGGCGGAAGCAGAACCGTGGAGACCGAGCGGCTCCTGCTCCGCCCGCATCGCCTGGAAGATCACGAAGCGTCCTGTGCGCTGTGGTCTGATCCGGTCGTCACCCGCTATACCAGCGGACGCCCTCTCCCGCCGGAGGAATGCTGGACCCGGCTGCTGCGCTATGCTGGTCACTGGACCCTGCTCGGTTTCGGCTATTGGGCAGTCGAGGAAAAGGCGAGCGGCCGCTTTGTCGGAGACATCGGCCTTTCCGATTTTCGCCGCGATCTTCCCGAAGCCTTGAACTTCAACTCCGCACCGGAAGTCGGCTGGATTCTCTCACCAGGCGTTCACGGCAAGGGCTATGCCACCGAAGCGGTCCGCGCCGCCATGGCATGGGGGGAACGGCATCTCGACGCCAAGCGCTTCGTGTGCCTCATCAACCCCGAGAACAGCGCCTCCCTCCGCGTCGCCGAGAAAACCGGCTTCAAGCCCTACGCCCGCACCCGCTATAAAGACGCCCCCGCCACGCTGCTGGAGCGATTGGTCTAGGGCCGCCTGCCAAATATTTTCCTCTTGGGTTCGGACGCGCATATCACCGCTGCGACGGCCCACTGGCTACTGGCTCTATAATCCATTAGTATGATCCCCAGTTCTTGGGGGACCTATATCAATGAAGATTTTCAGGTTGGTCGTCGTTGCGGCCGGTCTTTTACCTTGTGCAACTCACGCGGCGGACAAGCCGCTGATCGGGCCGCCGCCTGCCTGGGTAAAGCCGATTGAACTGTCGTCCGTTCCGCCGAAATCCAATGATGCTGCCGTCCGTCTGCTGCTGACTGACGCCCAAGTCGATCTGCAGCCTGATCAGAAGGCGGTTTATAATCACAGCGTCTTCCAGATACAGACCCCGGAAGGCCTTGCGATCGGCAACCTGTCCTTCGACTGGCGCTCGGAGAACGGCAGCATAACCGTTCACAAGCTTCTGATCCGGCGCGGTGATCAGGTCATTGATGTGCTGGCGTCCGGCCAGACATTCACCGTCGTCCGGCGCGAACAGAACCTCGAGAATGCCATGCTGGATGGCGTCCTGACTGCCAATATCCAGCCGGAAGGTCTTCAGGTCGGAGACATTCTGGAGTTCGCCGCCACGTCCACATCAACTGACCCTAATCTGCCCGGCCATGCGGAGATCATTGCCGGAAGCTGGAATGGTATCGAAATCGGTCAGGCTCACCTGCGCGTACAGTGGCCGTCCACCATGCCGGTTCGGCTTCGCTCGATCGCGGACCTGCCGGTGCTCAAGCCTGTCACCGTCGGCGGCACGACCCACGTCGAGTTGTCTTTGACGAATGTGCAGCCCTTGAATCCACCCAAAGGTGCGCCGCCCCGCTATCACTACGGTCGCATGATCGAATTCACCAACAAGGCGTCGTGGGCTGATCTGGCTGCGCTGATGGCTCCGCTTTATCAGAAGACTGCGGTCATTCCTGCTCAGGGCCCCTTGCGCGATGAACTGGAGCGCATCCGCAAGCTCTCGGCTGATCCGAAAGTGCGCGCTGAGGCCGTCCTCGCCCTCGTGCAGGACCGAGTGCGGTACGTGGCGCTCATGATGGGGGAAGGAAACCTGCTCCCGGTCGATGCCGAGACAACCTGGTCTCGCCGCTTTGGCGACTGCAAGGCCAAGACCTCGCTGCTGCTCGGCCTCCTCCATGAGCTTGGCATCAAGGCTGAGCCCGTTGCGGTAAGTACGGTCGTTGGTGATGGCCTGGACGAGCGCCTGCCCATGTTTGATCTGTTCGATCATGTGCTGGTACGGGCAACGGTCGCGGGCAAGGCCTACTGGCTGGATGGCACGCGCACGGGTGACAAGAGCCTTGATCGCCTCCAGGTGCCCTATGTGGGCTGGGGTCTGCCGCTGGTTGCCAAGGGCGCTCAGCTCGTCCGCATGGTCCCGCAGCCGCTGGAAGCGCCTTCCGAGACGCTGACGATTCATATCGATGCACGCAAGGGTCTGTCGATCCCGGCGCCGACCAGGATCGAGACGACCCTCACCGGCGACGCTGCTTCCAGTCTCAACAGCATGCTTGCCAACCTCTCGGGGGATGCCCGTGAGCGCACTCTGCGGCAGTACTGGCGCAACGAGTTCAATTTCATCGACGTGACGTCGGTTGCCTCTGCCTTTGATGCCCAGTCCGGGGAAATGCGCCTCTCAATGCAGGGCCTGGCCCGCATGGACTGGGAGGACGGATGGTATCAGACCGACAGGACCCGCGTTGGCTTCAGGGCAGATTTCACCCGTGATCCGGGTCCTGACCAGGATGCACCGTTCGCGGTCGCCTACCCCTTCTACCGGAAGAATGTCGAGACGATCCTGCTGCCTCCGGGCTTCACCGCCGCAGATACGCTTCGGGAGAAAGACGTCGAGCAGACAGTCGCCAACATCGAATACCGGCGGCACGCCACCTTCAAGGATGACGTGTTCACCATCGTCAAGACCGAGCGGAGCATTGCCCCCGAGTTCCCGGCCAAGGAGGCACCGGCCGCGCAGGCCGCGCTGCGGAAATTGGCGGATCAGACCGTCTACCTCAGGAAGCCAATCAACTACTTGCGAACTGAGGAGGAGATTAAAGCCACGGTTAACTCTGACCCGACGACCGTCGAGCAGTACCTGGAGCGGGGCTACGCCCTAGCTCAACTTGAGCGTTACCGGGAAGCGGTTGAAGACTTTACACGGGCGCTCGAATTCAAACCCGGAGACCCCCAAATTCTGGCGTTTCGTGGCCTTGCCAATGCATGGGCAGGTAATATCGAAGCTGCTGCCGGAGATCTGGATGCGGCAAATAAGCTGGCTCCGAATATGCCTGTTGTTCATCTGGGGTATGCCAGAATTGCCATGAATAAACGGGAATTCCAGGATGCGGTGAAGGCATACACCAAGGCGAAGGAGTTGAATCCCGAAGATAGTTATCCATTGGTGGAACGTGCAGCTGCCTATTTTGAGCAGAAGGATTATGAGGCGGCCCTTCGAGACAGCGTTGCTGTGCTCAGCACAGAAAATCTGCCTGTCGTTGCTCTGGTTAAAATGCGTCTCCTGAGGGCTAATGTCTTCAAACGTCAAGGCAAGAAGTCGGAAGCTGCTGCGGAAGCAGTTGCATTGGCCCAGTCTGCGCCCAACAGTCATTACGCCCAGCTTGCTGTCGCGAATATCTATAGTGGGCTCGGCCAGAAGGCAGAGGCTCTGAAGGCGTATGACCGGGCATTTTCCATTGCACCTGATCCCTATGTTTACTTGAACCGCGCCCAGTACCTGCCGGACGTCTCCACGGAGGAGCGCATTGTCGATCTTGACAAGGCCCTGAAGCTTAATCCGGAAATGCGTGAGGCGCTTGAGGAAAAGGCCCGCCTGCAAACCCAAGCCAAGAATTATGCTGGAGCCATCGATACCTACACGAAGCTGATTGCCCTCGCGCCGGAGGAAATCAATCTGCTGAAGCTCAGAGGTCACGCTTACGCCCGATTGGGCAACACGCCTCTGGCCCGGCAGGACTTTGCCTCAGCACGGGCAAAGTCAGTTACAGCGATCGATTTCAATGAGTTGTGCTGGCATCAGGCGACCGCCGGTTTCGATCTGGAGACTGCGCTGGCCGACTGCAATAGGGCTCTTGAAAAAGAACCTGACCATTTCGCCGCATTGGATAGCCGGGGCTTCGTCCTGTTGCGGCTCGGTCGCCTTGACGAGGCGATCAGGGAATTTGATCGCGCTTTGGCAGAAGCGCCCGGATTGCCTGCCGCCCTCTATGGGCGTGCCGTGGCGTTGTCCCGAAAGGGAGACAAGGCTCGCGCCGAAGCTGATGCAGCCGCCGCACGCAAGGCATATCCTGACGTCGAGAAGGAATACGCTGACTACGGTCTCGAGTTGTAGGAGGGGCATTGGCGCTGGGGCCGAGGTTCAGCCCCTGCCCCTTCGCCTCTTAAAGCTGTCCCAAAAAACCCGCCCTAGCGAGAGGGCGCTTGCGTTAGCCGCTGGCACGCTCCCGAAAACGAATGTGAGTGTAGAGGGACAGAATCCCTCTACACTCCCTGATCTTGAACGTTGAATTCTTACGCCCGCTCGCGGAAGGCGGTGAACTTGACGTCCTTATTGTCTTCCGCCGCGCGGTCGAGGCGCCACTGGCTGCGGGCCATGTAGACCGGGTGACCGTCGC
>NZ_DATBUP010000092.1:0-32180 GCF_036515995.1 Pedomonas sp.
CCAGGGCGACGAACTCAAGAAGTTCAACCGCCGCTAGTGTGAGGCAGACGCACCTTGCAGGAGGGCCCCCGTGCGCTGAGGCGCACAGGCCATCGGGGGCCCTCCTGCACTTCCCCTTCGTTTCCAAGCCGCCGCTCAAGCGAACAGGCTTGCAGGGGTCCAGAACCTCTGCAAACACCACAGCATTCAGAGAAAAATCAGAGCAGCCCGGCGGCTTCCAGCGCGGCGCGCAGCGTCTCGGGCGAGCGGAACTGGTGCGCCTGGAACCCGGCGGCTTCGGCGGCCTGCACGTTGTCCAGCCTGTCGTCGATGAACAGGCCCTCGCCCGGCTGCAGCCTGAAGCGGCGCAGCGCCAGTTCGTAGATGCGGGGGTCCGGCTTCACGAGGCGCTCTTCTCCCGAGACCACGATGTCCCGGAAGTGGCGCATGACCGGATAGTCGGCGCAGAAGCGCGGGAAGAATTCCGCCGAGAAGTTGGTGATGGCGAACAGGGGCACGTCGCGGGCGGCGAGTTCCTCGACCAGCGCGCAGGTGCCGTCGATCGCGCTGGCAATGGTTTCCATCCAGCGCGAATCGTAAAGCTCGATGAGCTCGGCGTATTTCGGGAATCGGGCCGCCAGTTCCGGAATCGTCTCACGGACCGAGCGGCCGGCGTCATGCTGGAAATGCCAGTCGTGGGTGACCACGTTCGCAAGGAACCAGTCCAGTTCCTGCGGCTCTGGGATCAGCTTGACGTAGAGGTGACGGGGGTCCCAGTCACACAGAACGCCGCCGACGTCGAAGACGATCGCCGACGGCCTCCCGGCCTTCGCCACAATTAGCCCTGGCGGGCCTTGAAGCGACGGTTGGTCTTGTTGATCACATAGACGCGGCCACGACGACGGATGACCCGGCAATCGCGGTGGCGGGATTTGAGCGACTTCAGCGAGTTACGGATTTTCATGACGCTTGCCGTTTTTTGTCGTGGTTAAACTTGAAGCAGCGCGGATATGGGTTGGCGGCGTCTTTGTCAAGCCTGAGGGGCATAAATCGGGCCGAAACACGGGCTTGCGTCCTGCCCCGTCCCCGCCTTTTAATGCGCAAGGCATGGGAATAGGCTATACAGCGCCCCTCGCTCCGCAACAATTCGGTCCGGGTCCGAGAGTACAAAGAATTCGAGCAAACGGGAGAGCAAGGGGATGATCAGGCGGTTGCTGTCCCGGATTGCGAATCGAAGCGAGACGGATTTCACCGATCCCGAAGCCCCAGCGTTTACCCATGCCGCCACGCCGGCAGGGGTCCGGCTCATCGCCGTGGGAGACATCCACGGCCACCTCGACTTGGCTCACGACCTGATGGCGCGGCTGGAAGACGAGCACGCCACCGCGTCCGGCCCCACGCACCTGATCTTCCTTGGGGACTACGTCGACCGCGGCCCGGCCTCCGCGCAGGTGATCGACTGGCTGGCCGGCTTCGCGCCCGGCTGGGCAACGCCGCACTTCCTGCGGGGCAACCATGAGCAATGCCTGATCGACATCCTCAGCGGCGCTGCGCCTGATGACATGCTGGCCACCTGGCTGGACTACGGCGGCCGGGAAACCCTCTCCAGCTACGGCCTTGGCAGTCGCGTGCTGTATTCGGGCGATCTGGAGGAGATTCGCGCCGCCATCCGGCAGGCGATCCCCCCGCACCATCGCCGCTTCCTGGAAGCCACCCTGCCCTGCCTGCGCTTTGGCGATTACCTGTTCGCCCATGCAGGCATTCGCCCCGGCGTTCCCGTCGAGACGCAGAGCGAGGAGGATCTCTTCTGGATTCGGGAGCCCTTCCTGTCCTCGTCAGATGATTTCGGGGCCGTCGTGGTCCATGGCCACACGATCACCCCCGTGCCGGAGAACCGGCACAACCGCATCGGCATCGACACGGGGGTCTATCGCCACGGCGTCCTGACCGCCGTCGTCCTCGAGGGCACGTCCCGCCGCTTCGTCGCGGCGCAGGCCTCAGGCGTCGAGGCTGGTCAGCCTGCGCACCAGGTTGGCGGTTGAGGGGTCGAGCCCGGCAACGTTGCCGGTTGCCAGCGCCGTCTCCAGCCCGCCTGCCAGCCGCTTGCCCAGTTCCACGCCCATCTGGTCGAAGCAGTTGATGCCCATCAGGCAGGCAAAGGCAAAGGTGCGGTGCTCATAGAAGGCGAGCAGCGCCCCCAGCGCCTCCGGCGTCAGCCGGTCCAGCAGGATCATGGTGGAGGGACGGTTGCCCGGGTGATGGCGGGCGGGGTCCGATCCCTCCTCCGTGCCGCACATCAGCGCCTTGGCCTGCGCGAGGCAGTTGGCCAGCAGCGCGCGGTGGGACGTCTCGTAGCCATGATCCGGCCGGGCAACGGCGATGAAGTCGACCGGAGCCCAGTCCGTTGCCTGATGCAGCCACTGGAACACCGCATGCTGCGCCTTCGGTCCCACGTCGCCCCAGATCACCGGCATCGCCGGGCCTTCGTACGGGCTACCATCCAGCTTCACGCCCTTGCCGTTGCTCTCCAGCTCGAGCTGCTGCAGGTACGGCACCAGCGCGCAGAGCCGCTCGTCATAGGGGAATACGGCCCGGGTGGTGCGCCCGCCGCACCTGGCATAGGCATAGCCCAGCACCGCCGCAATGGTCGGCGCGCTCGGCTCGTCGCCGCACTCCGCCACGTGCTTGTCCATCAGCCGCCCGCCGGCCCGGAACGCCTCGAAGACGTCCCAACCGTACTGCAGCGCGATGGTGACGCCAACCGGCGACCAGACAGAGAACCGGCCGCCGACCCAGTCGCCGAACGGCAGGATGTGCTCTTCCAGCATGCCGTCCGCCAGCGCCTTGTCCTTGGCCGCCGTCACCGCGATGATCGACTGCGCGGGCGCCACGACACCGCCTTCCACCAGCCACTGGCGGGCCAGATCCAGGTTCGCCTTGGTCTCCACCGTCGTCCAGCTCTTGGAGACGGCAACGATCAGCGTCCGGCGCGGATCGAGGCCGGCGATGGCTTCTGCGAAGGCATGGCCATCGATGTTCGAGAGGAAGCGGGCATCGAACCGCCTTTTCTCCCCGGCCTCCAGCGCTTCCACGATCACCGCCGGGCCGAGCGCGCTGCCGCCCATGCCGATGTGCAGCACGGCGTCAAAATCGTTGGCCCCGTGCCGCCGCATCCGCGTGACGAGCGCCTTCATCCGCGCATCGCCCTCCTCGATGACCGAGCGGACCGGCTGGCCGTCCGCGGCGGTTTCCGGAATGCGGAACCCGCGCGCGGCCGTGTGCAAGGCCGCCCGGCGCTCCGAGACGTTGATGATCTCGCCATCCGTCAGCGCCGCAAAGGCCTTGCTCCAGCTGCCCTGCGGCCAGAGCGTCTGTGCCGCCTCCCACATGTGGGGATGCCAGTGGGTCTTGGTAAAGTCGAACAGCACCGGCCCGACGGTCAGCACAAAGGGTGGCTGGGGCGGCGCGGCTGCAGACAATTGCCGGAGGGGGCGATGAAACAATTCGCTGCAGATTTGCTCAAAACCGCTGCCGCTGGGGGATACCGTCATGCCAGATCAAATGCCTTTCATGCTATCCGCGTTTCAACCGTGCGCTCCCACCGAAGCGCAGTCTCGACAATAAAGTCTAGGTTTCCAAAGCGCGGCTGCCAGGCAAAGGTTTCCTGTATCTTGCGATTGTCCGCCACAAGCGCGGCCGGATCGCCCGCACGGCGCGGTGCGAATTCCCGTGCAATCGTCACGCCCGAGACCCGCTCGACCGCCTCGATCACCTCCAGAACCGAGAAGCCCCGGTTGTAGCCGCAATTGAGCAACAGGCTCGTCTCCGGCTGCTCCACCAGGCGCTCCAGCGCCAGCACGTGGGCATTCACCAGATCCGAGACGTGAATGTAATCCCGCACGCCGGTGCCGTCCGGCGTATCGTAATCGGTTCCATAGATGCTGAGCCCGGCGCGCTTGCCCAGCGCCGCTTCCGCCGCCACCTTGATCAGGTGCGTGGCGTTGCGGGTGGACTGGCCGGTCCTGCCCTCCGGGTCGGCCCCGGCCACGTTGAAATAGCGCAGCGCCGCATGATTGAACGGATAGGCGGCCGAGCAGTCGCGCAGCATGACCTCGGTCATCAGCTTGGAGGAGCCGTAAGGGTTGATCGGCACCGTCGGGAAATCCTCCGCCACCGGCACCCGGTCCGGAATGCCGTACACCGCAGCGGTGGACGAGAAGATGAAATGCTTCACCCCGTTGCGCACCGCGCTTTCGATGAGCGTGCGGCTCTTGGCGGTGTTGTTGTGATAGTATTTCAGCGGATTCTCGACCGATTCAGGCACCACCACCGATCCGGCGAAGTGCATGATCGCCTGCACCCCATGGGTCTGGCAGATCGTGTCGAGCAGCGCCTCATCGGCAATGTCGCCCTCGTAGAACGTCACGTCCTCCGGTACGGCCCAGCGGAAGCCCGTCACCAGATTGTCGATCACAATCACCGGATAACCGGCGTCTTTCAGAGCCAGAACCGCGTGGCTGCCGATGTACCCCGCACCACCCGTTACCAGAACAGTAATGTCTTTCACGCCAGTTCCTTCCCGAAAATCCCGACAACCGGATGCCCCGCGCTCCGGCTACTCCAAGTGCGGGCAACCTGGCAACCACGGCCGATTGCATCCCCCCGGTTAAATACTTGGGTATCAATGTACAATTTCAGAATTATTGACACGGAACTCCGCATGCCTTCGTCCTTAGCAACCGTTACGAACCAGGCAGTGAACTGGTCCTGAATATGAGGCGTCACTCCGCTCGGCGATTGCTGCGCGGCGGGGAAAGGCCTAGATTTGAAATATGTTTTTGTCAGGAGAGACAAGCTGTGCCCATTGCTCGGATTCTTGCAGCAGCCCTTCTGGCCTCATCACTGGGTGCCTGCGCCAGCTCCCGCTTCGAGGCGGACGTTGTGCGCTTCCACCGCAATGATGTGGCAGAGTCAGCCACCGTCTCGCTTCGCCCCGCCGACCCGAGCCTCGCCCAGACCCTGGAGTTCCAGCAGTATGCGGAAATTCTTGGCCAGCGTCTCAGCGCCCATGGCTTCCGGCCCGCCTCTGGCGGCACGGCAGATCTGATCGGCGAGGTCAGCTACACCACCACCACCCGCTCCGCCCTGCGCGATCGGTCTTCCTCTCCCGTCTCCGTGGGCGTCGGTGTCGGCGGCGTCGGCAGCAATGTCGGCCTTGGCGTCAGCACGGCCTTTGGCCTTGGGGGCAACAAGAACAACGGCGGCACGCGCGTTCACACTCTGGCGCTGCGCCTGACCAAGCCCGGCGGGGAAACCGTCTGGGAGGGCCGGGCCGAGGCCGAAGCTGGCATGGATCAGGGCGGCGATCTGCCCACCCTCTTCCCCAAGCTCGCTGACGCCCTGCTGTCCGACTTCCCCGGCCCTTCCGGCAAAACCACCCGATTTGTTGAACCTTCAGGAAGGTAATTCATCATGACACTGGCGGTGTCCGCCAATTTTGACAGCGGCAATATCGACGTTCTTTCCATCGATAACCCGGAGGATATCCGGCTTTCCATCCGGCAGGACCACCAGTCGGACTTCTATCAATGGTTCCATTTTCGCGTCACCGGCGCGAAGGGCGTGCCGCTGACGCTGCGCATCGTCAACGCAGGCGGCTCGGCCTACCCTGACGGCTGGCCCGGCTACAAGGCCCGCGTGTCGGAGTGCCGGCAGGTCTGGGCTCAGGCCGAAACCAGCTATGCCAGCGGCGAGCTGACCATCCGCTACACCCCGCGCAGCAACAGCGTATGGTTCGCCTACTTCGCGCCCTACAGCATGGAGCGGCACCACGATCTCATCGCCGAGATGGCGCAGAAGCCGGGCGTCGACGTTTCGGTCCTCGGCCAGACGCTCGACGGGCAGGATCTGGATCTCGTCACCATTGGCGAGGCCGCCAAGAACAAGGGGGGCGGGAACAAGCGCAGCGTCTGGATCATCGCCCGCCAGCACCCCGGCGAGACCATGGCCGAATGGGCGGTGGAGGGCATGCTGCGCCGCCTGACAGACCCGGCCGATCCGGTGGCCGCGCGCCTGCGTCAGAAGTGCGTGTTCTACATCGTGCCCAACATGAACCCGGACGGCTCGCGCCGCGGTCACCTGCGCACCAACGCGGCGGGCGTGAACCTGAACCGCGAATGGGGCACCCCCACGCTGGAGGCCAGCCCCGAGGTGTTCCATGTGCTGGCCCACATGGACAAGGTCGGCTGCGACTTCTGCCTTGATGTCCACGGCGATGAAGCCATACCCCACAACTTTATCGCCGGCTTTGAAGGCGTTTCGGAGGCAAGCGAGCACCAGTTCGAGCTTCTTGAGCGCTACAAGACGGCGCTGGAGCGGATCAGCCCGGATTTCCAGACCCGGGTTGGCTATGAGCCGTCCAAACCCGGCGAGGCGAACCTCAGCATGTCCACCAATGCCCTGGCGGCCCGCTACGGCTGCCTCGCCATGACGCTGGAGATGCCGTTCAAGGACGCCGAGGAGAACCCGGATCCGGCTCACGGCTGGTCGGGCGAGCGCTCCGGGCATCTGGGCCGGGCGTGCCTTGATGCCCTGCTCGAACTGGCGGACGACCTGCGGTAATTTGACCACCCCTTGTCCAGGCGACGAACGCCTTCCTGCATGAGAAGAGAGTCGCCCGGACAAGGAAGCAATGCTAATCTTGGCCATTGCGTAAAGTTGTCATTACAAATTTGCGCAAAATCGGCATACTTGAACCGAATGCTCGGGACGCCGCCGCCAGAGATGCAGCGCGGCACGCCCGGGGATGCAGACGAACCCTGCGGCACCAGCCGCAGGACGGGGGGAGAAAGTCATGGCAGTAGTAGAGCGTGATGTTCTGATCGTAGGTGGCGGCCATGCCGGTGCCATGGCGGCGATCGGCCTGCGGCAGAACGGGTTCACCGGTTCGATCACGATGGTGGGCGACGAGGCTGCCCTGCCCTATGAGCGCCCCCCGCTCTCCAAGGCCTACCTCAACGGCTCGCTGGAACAGCACCGGCTGTACCTGCGCAAGGCCGAGTTCTGGCAGGACCGCGACATCGACATGCGTCTCAGCACGAGCGTCACGCATCTGGATGCGCAGGACCGCACCGCCGCGCTCTCGAGCGGTGAGACCATCCGCTTCACCTGGTGCATTCTCGCCACCGGCGGGCGCGCCCGTCCCCTGCCGGTTCCCGGCGCGGATCTGGCCGGGGTGCATTACCTGCGCACGCTGGCGGATGTGGATGGCATTCGCGCCTCTCTCACCCCCGGCGCACGTCTGGCCGTCGTCGGCGGCGGCTACATCGGTCTGGAAGTCGCGGCCTCGGCCCGCAAGCTCGGCCATGAGGTCACGCTGATCGAGGCGCTGGACCGGGTGCTCGCCCGCGTCACCAGCCCGGTCGTCTCCCGCTTCTTCGAGACCAAACACCGCCAGGAAGGCGTCAACGTTCTCCTTAACACCGGCGTCACCGCCATCGAGGGTACGGACGGCCGCGTGACCGGCGTGCGCCTGTCCTCCGGCGAGGTCGTCCCGGCCGATGCGGTCGTCGTCGGCATCGGCATCATTCCGAACTGCGAACTGGCGATCGAGACCGGCCTTGCCTGCGACAACGGCATCGTGGTCGACGAGCTGTGCCGCACCGCCAACCCCAACATCTTCGCCATCGGCGACGTTGCCCGTCACCCCAACGTGTTCGCCCCCGGCCCGCTCCGGCTGGAATCGGTGCCAAACGCAGTGGACCAGGCCAAGACCGTCGTCGGCGTCATCACCGGCAACCCGGTGCCGTACGCCGATCTGCCGTGGTTCTGGTCCGACCAGTACGACATCAAGCTGCAGGCGGCCGGTCTTGCCATCGATTACGACGACATCGTGGTGCGCGGCTCGCCCGAGGCCTCGCCGTTCTCCGTCTGCTACCTGCGCAACGGCACCCTGATCGCCATTGACTGCATCAACAGCATCAAGGATTTCATGGCGGCCAAGAAGCTGATCGCCTCTCAGGCCACGCCGGACCGCGCCCTGCTGGCCGATCCTGCCGTTGCCCTTAAGGATCTGACCGCCGTCGCAGCCTGACCGGACAGAACCGTTTAAACCGCAAAGGGACGGGCTTGCCCGTCCCTTTCGCTTTCAGGGCCGTTCACCCAAACAATAAAACTTCAATCCCGTGTCCTGATGCGCAATCCCCCTTTGCCTGCCCGGTGTGAGTTAGCTACACACGCGGCGAACCCTGAGTGTGTGGCCGCCGGGCCGGTGGTCACTGTTTGCCCGTAAGGTAGGATTGCAATGCCTCAGCTTGTCCTGATCCGTCACGGCCAGTCGGCCTGGAACCTCGAGAACCGCTTCACCGGCTGGTGGGACGTCAACATCACCGACAAGGGCGTCGAAGAAGCCCGCGCCGCTGGCCAGGAGTTGAAGGCTCGCGGCTTCGAGTTCGACATCGCCTACACCTCGCTGCTGACCCGCGCCAACAAGACGCTCAATCTCGTGCTCGAGGAAATGGGCGAGCTGTGGCTGCCGGTGGTAAAGGACTGGCGGCTGAACGAGCGCCACTACGGCGCGCTGACCGGCCTCAACAAGGCCGAGATGGTCGCCAAGGTGGGCGAGGAGCAGGTCTTCATCTGGCGCCGCTCCTACGATATCCCGCCGCCGGATCTGGAAGAGACCAGCGAATTCGACGTGTCCAAGGATCGCCGCTACATCGGCCTGCCGGTGCCGCGCACCGAGAGCCTGAAGGACACCGTCGCCCGCGTGCTGCCGCTGTGGGATGAGAGCATCGCCCCCAACCTGAAGGCGGGCAAGCGCCTCATCATCGCCGCACACGGCAACTCCATCCGCGGCATCGTCAAGCATCTGGACGGCCTGACGGACGAAGAGATCACCAAGGTCGAGATCCCGACCGGCCAGCCGCTGATCTATGATCTGGACGACGACCTGAAGCCGGTCCGCAGCTACTACCTGAACGATCTCTGATCCCAGCCAGAAGCACGGACATTCAAAGGGCGCGGGAGGCAACTTCCGCGCCCTTTTGCTTGGACAGGGCTCTCTGCTCTTCCCGCCGGCGCTCCGTCCGCCTTATGATTGAAGCTGTGTAATGGAAGGAGCCTGCCATGGCGCGTCGCTTGAAATCTCCGCTTCTCCTTGGACTGCTGACGGCAGGCGTGTCGCTCTCGGCCTGCGCATCGGAGCCGGGCTCTGCCTCGCCGGAGTTCGAACCAATGCTGGATGCGGCAGCGCCCGAGGTCAGAAGCTTTACGGTCGATGGTCTGACCGTGATCTTTCAACCCGCCGAACCCGACCCGAACCTTCCCGATCGAACGGAAGACGATCACGAGCCGTTGGTGGTCTACGCGGCCGCCATGGCGTCGGGCCTGAAACCGGCCATCATCGCCCGCGGCAGCTATCCGCCCGGCACCGTGCCGATGTATGCGGTTGTGAAGCTCGACGCCGCAGATCCGGCCCCTTCCCTGCTGGTCCAGACCTACAGCGGCGGGGCGCATTGCTGTAACGATTATGTCGCCGTCACGCCTGTAGGCGATGCACTCAAGATCGTGCCCATCGGTTTCTTCAACGGCGGTCCGGGCGGCGCGGTGCCGCAGGATCTGGACGGAGATGGCCGGGTGGAGTTCGCAGTGCGTGACGACCGCTTCCTCTATACCTTCGCCCCCTATGCCGGGAGTTGGGCGCCTCCCATGTTCCTCAATGTCATTGACGGCAAAACGGTCGACGTCACGACTCGCCCTGCCTTCCGCAAGCAGCTCGAGGACTATGCGGCAGATGCGCTGGCATCATGTGCCGATACGTCCGAAGACATGCGCAATGGCGCCTGCGCTGCCTATGTCGGCGTCAAGGCACGGCTGGGCGAGTATGAGCAGGCGTTGAAGCAGGTCGTGGACTTTGTGAATCGCAAGGAGACGGACTTCATGCCGACCGGATGCGAGGTCGACCCCGGCACTGCCATGTGCCCGGAAGACAGGCAGATCCACTTCGCTAGGTTTGAGGACGCCATCGCCTATCACCTGAAGGACATTGGCTACCTGGATTAACCGTGTCCCAAGGATCGCGGCTCACCTCGTCTTCTGCGGCCCGGCCGCTGAACAATCAGGTCAAAGAAAAACCCGGCCCCTCGGTTGAGGAGCCGGGTCTTGTCTTACGGTACGGTGTGCGGGCTTACTGGCCGCCAGCCGCACTGCCCTTGGCCTGCTGCTGGGCGTAGACCGCCCACAGGTCAGCCAGTGGCTTCAGGTTGCCGGTGACGGACGCAAACACCGGGATAGCGTCGGCAGCCCGGCCAGCGCCTACCAGAGCCATACCGTAGCGCAGGTTGGCCTCCGCCGGGTTCTTCACACCCTTGTCGATACCGATCTTGTAGAACTCGACGGCCTTGGCGTAGTCGCCATGGCTCATCCAGCCCTCGCCCACGGTGGAGGCAGCCATATCGCCGGCCTTGGCGGCACGGGCTTCCTTCTCGAGAGCCGGCAGATCCTTGAGGTCGGCTGCAGCGTTCTTGTTCGCCAGTGCCAGCAGCTCGTTCGCGGATGCCTTGGCCTGCACGAACACGTTTGCAGCCATGCCCTTCTCGAGAACCTTCTTGGCTTCGCCCGGAAGGCCGCGCTTGCCGGCGATCTCCGCCATCTCGATATAGTCGCGCTCACCTGCCAGGGCGTTGTTGGCGGCCTGGAGACGGTAGCTGTCGAGAATCATCGGGTCGGTGATGCCGGGCTGGTCGCGATACAGCACCAGAGCGTCGCGCCAGTTGGTGGCATTGGGGTAGTTGGTCACCAGCGCGGTCATGGCCGACTGCAGAGCGGCGTTGTTCTTCGCCTGCATGGCAGCCTGTGCCATCAGCTTGTAGGTGTTCTCATCGGCCGGCTGGCCAATACGGTTGCCGGTCTCGGCAGCCTGCTGGAAGCTGGCGATCGCGTTGTTGAAGTCGCCCTGTTGGTAATAGATCCGTCCGATGTTGAGGATGGTCTCGACATCGTCAGGGTTGGTCGCCAGCACGGCCTTGGAACGCTCGATCGCCTTCGGGTAGTCCTGGGCCTCGATCGCCAGAGCCACCAGATTGCGCTGGATTTTCGGACGCTCTTCCGCCGGGGTGTACTTGCTGGAAGCCATGCTCTCCAGCGCGGACTCGATCAGCGCGTTGTCCTTCAGCTGAAGACCGGTCTGGAGCTTGAAGTTGCCGACGTAGAACTGGTCTTCCTCGGTCAGCTCGCCCTTGGCTTCCACCTCGGCGATCTTGGCCTTGGCCCCCGCGAAGTCACCACCGTTTACGAGCTTCTGGATTTCGCCCAGATCCTTCTGAGCCTTCTTGCTCGGCTTCGGCGGCTTAGGGGCGTCTTCCTTCTTCTGCGCAGCGGCCGGGGCCGAAACGGCCAGAGCGCCCGTCATCGTCATTGCAGCAAGTACAAATGCGGACGCTACCGGACGGATGCGTGTTTTCAACATGCTGGTTACCTCCCACTGGGCCGTTATTTTTGAAACGACCTGTTCCTAACGCACGTGGGGCCGGTTGTACCGGCCCCACGCTTAACTTGCTATGAACCCTGGCAATTGCCAGCGCCGGACACGAACTTACTCAGCGTAAGCCTCGTTACCGACAAAGCCCATCTTGGTCACACCAACCGTTTGAGCGGCGGCAAGTACTTCATCGACGATTTCGTACTTAGCCATCGCATCCGGGCGGATGTGGATTTCCGGCTGGTTCGGCTGGTTGGCAGCCTGCCGGAAATACTCCGTCGCAGTTGCAAGGTCGATCGGCTGACCATCCCAGTAGATCTGGCCGAGGAAATCGACCTCTACCCGGTGGATGACCGGCTTCTCGGTTTGCTCCGGCGGCGGCGGCTGGTTCGTTTGCTGCGGCATATCCAGCTTCACAGCGTGAGTCTGGATAGGAATGGTGATGATGAACATGATGAGCAGAACGAGCATCACGTCAATCAGCGGCGTGGTGTTCATTTCGCCCATCGGGGCGTCGTCACCACCACCTTCGCCAACGCTCATTGCCATAGTCGTTACTCCTCGGAACCGGTGCGTTAGCGCGCGGTGATCATGCCTGCCGGAGGCTCGGAAACGAATCCGACCTTCGGAATGCCTGCCATCTGCACGTTAAAGATCACACCACCGATGTACTGATACGGCGTGTTGCGGTCACCACGGATATGGACTTCCGGAATGGGCTGACCAGCCTGCACGGCATTGATCACCCGCTCCTTCACCATTTCCCGCAGTTCCGACTTGCCGCCCTTGATGAGGCTGGCACCCCAGTAGACGTTGCCATCGACATCGACGGAAATGACGATGTTTTCAGGCTTGGTCTGAAGGGGGATGCTCGCCACCTTCGGCAGGTCCACCGGTGCTGTCTGAATCACGACCGGAACGGTGATGAGGAAGATAATGAGCAGAACCAGCATGACGTCGACGAGCGGCGTCGTGTTGATGTCCGACATTGCCTTGCCGTCACCATCCCCGTCAGATCCTACACTCATGGCCATGGGATTTTCTCCCCCTGGTGAAATTGACGAGTGGGCGGATTACTTCTTGGCAGCAGCCGGAGCAGCAGCGGCCGGAGCAGGCGGAGCAACGCGCGAACCGGACATCAGGAATGCGTGGATGTCGGCAGCGAAGTTGTTCAGGCTGTCCATGATCGCCTTGTTGCGGCGGGTCAGCCAGTTGTAGCCCAGCACTGCCGGCACAGCGACGGCCAGACCGATGGCGGTCATGATCAGCGCTTCACCGACCGGACCAGCGACCTTGTCGATCGAAGCCTGACCGGACATGCCGATGTTCACCAGAGCGCGGTAAATACCGACCACGGTACCGAACAGACCGATGAACGGTGCGGTCGCGCCGACCGAAGCCAGGAACGACAGGCCGCCCTGCAGGTGGCTGTTGATGGCGCCGACCGAACGCTGCAGCGACATGGTCACCCACTCGTGCTGGTCGATCTTGTCGGTCAGGCGGCCTTCGTGGTGCTCGGCAGCACGCAGACCATCGTCAACGACCTGGCGGTATGCGCTGTTCTTGGCCAGCTTGGAAGCGCCGTCCTTCAGGCTGCTGGCGGTCCAGAACTTCTTATCGAGTTCCTTGCCCTGCTTCAGGATCTTCGACTGATCCCAAGCCTTGGTGAAGATGATGTACCAGGAAACAAGCGACATAACGGCCATGATGCCGAACGTAGCCTGGGCGACGATGCCGCCCTGCTCCATTGCAGCGCGGAAACCGTACGGATTGTCAACGGCAACCTGTTCCATTTCGAACTTCCTCTTTTAAATTCGTTTCTCGGCTTTTAGCCCAATTATGCCTGTGATCAGCGGGTCGTGATCTGCCACCGGACGCTCTGCGTCTTGGTTTCCTCAACCGGTGCGCCATCTGCAGTCGCCGGATCGAACCGGAAGCGACGCTGGATGAGATCGCAGGTGCGCTCGTCCAGACGCGGATGGCCGGAAGATTTCACCACCGAGCACTGCGTGACCCGACCATCGGTACCGATGACGTAACGAACGGTCGTAACGCCTTCTTCCTCGGCACGCAGCGAAGCGGACGGATAGTCGTCCTCGCCGATCGTGTTGCGACGGCTGCCCTTAGCCGGCACGCGCTTTACAGCGGGCGCAGCCACAGGGGCAGGAGCCGGAGCCGGTGCAACTTGCGCTGCCTCGGTCTGTCTCACAGCCTGCTGGGTTGTGATGGTTTGCACAGGCGTCGGGGGCGGCGGCAGCTCGATCGGAAGATCGGGCGGCGGCACGTAGGGCGGAATCTCTACCAGCTCTTCAGGCGGCGGCGGTGGTTCGTCCTCTGGAGGCGGAGCTTCCTTGATGTCGGAAACTTTCATCGGTTCCAGAATGGTTTTGACGAACTTCGGCGCCAAGCCGGCAGAAAACGCCCAGCCGAGCATAATATGGATGACGATGACGACGCCTAAAGCGACGGCACGTCCTTTACTCATTTGCTGGTCAGTGTACGCCATCGAAGGGGGTCAGCTCCTCTCCCATGAACTGAGATAATCCGTCCCTGGTGTCACCACAGCCATGTCTGTCCTCTGCTGGCCGCAGCTCGCACCAAAAACGAAAAGTGGACGTCCGCCGACCTAACGCCGGACCCCCACTTACCTCGAGTAGTAGCCGCGACGGTTCGCTGTCGCAACCGCTTTTTCAAATGGTAAAAAGGTCCGAAACTGTCGCCAGAGACGTCCGGAAAACGCCTAAAGTGTCCGTCAAGCAGGGTCTGTCACCCCCCACAATGCTTGACTTCACAGGCATCTCCGCAGTCAATCCCAGCCGGATGTTCATTGCAAAACAAGGTTTAGCCCTTCACCAGGGCAACCGGACCGTACAAGGCAATATGCTCATTTGGGGCCCCAATCCGAAGTAGAAGGGAAGTTATGTTGTCGATGCGACCAAACGTTCATTTCAAGCGACAGAAATCATCTCGCCTTACCCTCGCAAATGCCCTTCTGGTGGCTGTTAGCATGGGTCTGGCCCTGCCCGGCTCCGCCTCGGCACAGGCTGAATCGGCGCAGGCGGCAGGCTCTTCACAGGTCAGCTACCCCCTGGTCGCCAATCTGACGCTGAGTTCGGAAGTCGTGCTCACCGGAACGGTCCGCAAGATTGACCGCCTGTCCGGGCGGGAAGCCCTGTCCACGCCAGAGGGCTTCAACCGTTACCTCATGACCGTCACGGTGACGAGCGTGCTGCTCGCCCCCCGCGCCGTCCCCGGTGAGATCACCTACGTGTGGGATGCCCCCGAGGCGGTTTACGGCAAGCGGCCGAAGCTGAAGGGCGAGAGTGTGCTGCTGTTCCTCCGCGCCATCCCCGGCAATGACCGCACCTACCAGCTGGCGGCCCAGAACGCCCAGATCCGTAATCCCGGCGAGGCCGTCACCATGGTGCGCAGCGTTGCCGCAGACCCGATTCGGCAGGCTGGCTTTGGCCACCGGATCACCGGCGTTGTGGACGCAACCCGACTGCAGCGGGCAACTGACGAAACCTTCGGGACCCACTTCCTGCTCGATACGGCAAGCAAGGGCATGATGACCGTCAGCGTGCCTGAAGGATCAGGCCCTCGCACGATCCGCGTGGCCTTGCCGGACACGCCGGACGATGCGCGCCCGCTGGAGCGCAACTCCCTGACCGGGTACTTCCTTGCCTGCGGCCTTCCCGATGCACTGCCGGAGCAGGTGCTGGCAACCGCCGCCGCCATTGGCGATCTGGACGCCGTCCAGGCCGATTACAGGTACCTGCGCGAGACCGTAGGGCCGTGCCAGTGAGCAATGATGCAGTGCAGTCCGTTCTCGTAACCGGCGCCGCCCAGCGAATCGGCCATGTCATTGCCCTGACGCTGGCTCGGGCCGGATGGCGCGTTGCGGTTCATTACAACTCCTCCGCCCGCGCGGCGGAGGAGACCGTCGAGGTTATCCTTGCGGCGGGCGGCTTTGCTGTCCCGGTGCAGGCTGACCTCGCCAATGATGCAGACGTCTCCACGCTGGTTGAGAAGGCGTCAGAGGCCATCGGCCCCCTCACAGCGCTGGTCAACAACGCCTCTATTTTCGAGCACGATCAGTGGGATACGGTTACTCGTGAAAGCTGGGACCGGAATTTCGGCATCAACCTGTGGGCCCCGTTCCGGCTGTCGCAGGCATTCGCCCGGCACTTGCCGGACGGACAGAAGGGCGCGATCGTCAATCTGATCGATCAGCGGGTCTGGCGCCTCAATCCGGACTTCACCAGCTATACGGTCAGCAAGACCGGACTGTGGACACTGACCCAAACCTTGGCACAGGCGTTAGCGCCACGGATCCGGGTCAACGGTGTCGGCCCCGGCCCGGTTCTGCAAAGCATTCACCAGACGGCCGAACATTTCGAACAGGAAGCCTCCCGCATCCTGCTCGAACGGTCGGTCAACCCGGAAGAGGTCGCGGACGCTGTCCTCTTCCTGCTCGGTTCTCACGCCATTACCGGCCAGATGATTGCCGTCGACTGCGGCCAGCATCTCGCCTGGGCCACCCCTGACCTTACTGGAGCTTAATAACAATGACGAGTAGCCCTACCCCCCTGACGGGCGATGTCTCGTCCCACTCCGTCAACACCACCCGGCGTGTCTTCGTGCGCGATCTGGTGGTGGACGCAGAACTCGGCGTTCTGGATTCGGAGAAGGGCCGCACCCAGCGCGTGCGCCTCAATCTCGACGTGATGACGGATGCCAGCCGTCCCCACCACGACGAGATCGGCAACGTGCTCTGCTATGCCGAGCTGGCAGACGGCATGCGCCGCATCCTTGCCAGCCGGCACATCAACCTGGTCGAAACCATTGCCGATGAAATCGCGGCATTCACGCTCGGCTACCCACAGGCCCTGACCGTTACGGTGCGGGTAGAAAAACTTGATGCTGTGGAGGGAACCGAAGCCGTAGGCGTGGAGATCACGCGTACCCGCAACATCTGATCGTCATGGATGTGTAAAGAGAAGTTTTACACATCCCCGCAAAGCCGCCGTGTATCAGGGAAATTCTGCCATTCTCAGTGTTCGCTCAGCAGGTGCAACATTGTTGACATGAAAAGTATCGTTTTCTTTCAACAACTTAATCAATATGCACAAAAAACGGGCAACTAGCAGGGAATGGCAGAGTTCTGCGGGTTTGGGCAACATGCCAACGGCATGCCCACAAACTTATCCACAGGCCACGTGGATAAGTTCACAGCTTCAAATCGAGGCGTGGCAGCAAACTCGATTCGTTCCCGTCCAGATCACGGTGATGACTAGGGCAAAAGGTCCAAGCTGCTTATATTGGCGTGCATGAGTAACTCCTCCCCCACCGACCGCTTCTCGGAAGCCCAGGCCATTTTCACCGTGCAGGGCGGCGACGCGCCTGACCTTGAGAAGGGCGTCTCGGTCATCCGCGAAGTGGTGAAAACCCTGCCCACCCGGCCCGGCGTCTACCGTATGATCGATGCGCGGGGAGATGTGCTGTACGTGGGCAAGGCCAAGAGCCTGAAGCAGCGCGTCACCAGCTACACGCAGGTGAACCGCCTGCCAGTCCGGCTTCAGCGCATGGTGTCGCAGACCCGCTCGATGATGGTGGTAACCACCCACACCGAGGCCGAGGCGCTGCTGCTGGAAGCCAACCTCATCAAGCATTACCGCTCGCCGTTCAACGTGCTGCTGCGGGACGACAAAAGCTTCCCCTTCATCGTGCTGCGTGAAGATCATGCCTTCGCCCAGATCAGCAAGCATCGCGGGGCGCGCGCCAAGGGCAAGGCCAACTACTACGGCCCGTTCGCTTCTGCAGGCGCGGTAAACCGCACCTTGAACACCTTGCAGAAGGTGTTCCTGCTGCGTTCCTGCACCGACAGCTTCTTCGCCAACCGCTCGCGCCCCTGCCTGCTGTACCAGATCAAGCGCTGCTCGGCCCCCTGTGCCGAGCGCATCGATGGCGAGAGCTATGCCGGACTGGTCCGGGACGCGAAAGCCTTCCTCTCCGGGCGCAGTCAGGACGTCCAGAAGCGTCTCGCCACGCAGATGGAGGAAGCAGCGGCCAATCTGGACTTCGAGCACGCTGCCGTCTTCCGTGACCGTCTGCGGGCGCTCAGCTACATCCAGCAGGAACAGGGCATTAACGCCGAAAGCGCGGGCGATGCCGACGTGGTCGCTGCGTCACAGAAGGGCGGCGTTACCTGTATCCAGATCTTCTTCATCCGGGGAGGGCAGAACTGGGGCAACCGCGCCCTGTTCCCGCGCCATGACAAGACCGAGACGCTGGATGACGTGGTTTTCGCTTTTCTTTCACAGTTTTACGAAGACAAGCTGCCTCCGCGACGCATCCTGCTCGACCGCCAGCTTCCGGAAATGGACCTGCTCACCGAAGCGCTGTCCACCCGCGCCGGGCATCGCGTCTCGCTGGAAATGCCGCGCCGGGGCAAGCTGGCCCAGCTGGTCGAACTGGCGTCCCGCAACGCCAGCGATGCACTTGATCGCCGCATGATCGAATCCACCACGCAGGCCAAGCATCTGGCCATGCTGGCGGAGGTGTTCGATCTGGAGGGTCCGCCCCAGCGGGTGGAGGTATACGACAACAGCCACATTCAGGGCACCAACGCCGTGGGCGGCATGATCGTGGCCGGACCTGAAGGGTTCCGCAAGAATGCCTACCGCAAGTTCAACTTCCGCTCGACCGAACTGAAGCCGGGCGATGACTTCGGCATGATGCGAGAGATGCTCACCCGCCGCTTCGCTCGCCTGCAAGAGGAGGATCCGGACCGGGCCAAGGGCGACTGGCCGGACCTTGTGTTCATTGACGGCGGCAAGGGCCAGTTGAACGCAGCGCTGGCGGTGCTTGAGGATCTGGGCATTGAAGACATGCCCATGGTGGGCGTGGCCAAGGGGCCGGACCGCAATGCCGGACGCGAGGTGTTCCACCTGCCCGGCGGCCGCGAGATGATGCTGGAGCCAAACAGCCCAGCCCTGTTCTTCATCCAGCGCTTGCGCGACGAAGCCCACCGCTTCGCCATCGGCAGCCATCGTCAAAAGCGCGCAAAGGACATGACCCGGAGCCCGCTCGACGACATTCCCGGCATCGGTCCTGGCCGCAAGCGCGCACTACTGCTCCACTTCGGCACGGCACAGGCCGTGGCAAGGGCGGGCGTAAACGATCTTGCCAAGGTAGACGGCATCTCCAGCGCCATGGCGCTGGCCATCTACGAGCACTTCCACCCGATGCGCTGACGCTTTACCCGCAATCCAGCTTGAGCGGGCCCCACCAAGACATTGAGGCAATTATCTTATCTTCCTCAAGATGCTCACAGGTGCGGCCCGCTGTTCAACCGGAATGCCAGAACCCTCGCCTTGGGCAGTCATGACCCGGCAGTGGTGCTCTGCGGCTGGCTTCTCTTCAACTGCTTCAGGGCAGATCGGAATTCGAGAAGGTTTTTGATCTCACCTTCTCCAACGTTCAGGAACGTTTGCGCCGCCTCGATGTCACCGTACTTCAGCGCGCGGTTGACCATGTCAGAGCGCATCGTGTTCGCCTGAAACCTCTCGTTGGTCATGGCACTACGCAGGTTTGCCTCATCCGACTGGTTCGGCAGTTTCGCCAGTTCAGCGTCCTGCTCCGCCGGGGTTATTGTGACTTCTCCACCGGCAAGAGAGGCCAGCCTCTGGAGATGGGCTGTCTGCTCTGTGTTGGCAACGCGCTCGAAAACGGCGGCGAGATCCTGATTACCACGCTCGCGCGCCTGGCGCGCGAAGAGCGTATACCTGGCCGCATCAAGAGCCTCGCGCTTCATTGAATCTTCCAGGTCGTTCTGCACCAGCACAAACCGATTGGCACCGGTTTCAGCGAGCACCGAGCTGGTCGGCCCAAGAACTGCTACAGCAACCAAGCCAAGCAACACATAATTACGACGCTTAACGCTCATCACACCCTCCAACACCTTAAGCTTTAACGGGTGACGAACCTGCCTTGGCCTTTATTACCAAGCAAAATCAGACCATATTATATTTATTGCAATTATTATGCCACTTACTCATTCCAGTGAAACTGATGCCTTTTATTATAGTTCCTCCAACTACAAACTACGCTTTAAAAAGAAAATTAGAATTATTCCTGCAACAATCTTGAAAAGAGAAGGGCCGCGCCCTCGGAAGAGGACGCGGCCCTGAACGTTAAGGGGGCAAAGAGGGCTGGATACCCTCTTGAGACCCTACCTTGAAGCTCCGCCTTACTTCTTCGCCAGCGCTGCCTGTGCAGCGGCCAGACGGGCGATAGGCACGCGGTACGGCGAGCACGACACGTAGTCGAGGCCAACGCTTTCACAGAAGCGGATGGACGCCGGATCGCCGCCATGCTCACCGCAGATGCCGAGCTTGATGTTGCTGCGGGTCTTGCGGCCACGCTCGGCTGCGATCTGCACCAGCTCGCCCACGCCCTCCACGTCGATGGAGACGAACGGATCCTTGGCGTAGATGCCCTTGTCCACGTAAGCGCCGAGGAAACGGCCCGCGTCGTCACGAGAGATGCCGAGCGCAGTCTGCGTCAGATCGTTGGTGCCGAACGAGAAGAAGGCTGCATGCTCGGCGATCTCGCCTGCACGCAGGGCAGCGCGCGGCAGCTCGATCATGGTGCCGACCATGTAGTCCAGCGTGGTGCCGGTCTCGGCGAACACAGCGGCGGCGGCGTCTTCCACCACCTTCTTCATCAGCGCCAGTTCCTTGGGCGTGGCAACCAGCGGAATCATCACTTCCGGAACCACAGTTTCGCCCGAGCTCTTGGCCACCTGAACGGCAGCCTCGAAAATGGCGCGGGCCTGCATCTCGTAGATTTCCGGGAAGGTTACGCCGAGGCGGCAGCCGCGGTGGCCCAGCATCGGGTTGAATTCGTGCAGCTCGTTGGCGCGGCGACGCAGCGAATCCACTGAAACCCCTGCCTGCTGAGCCACTTCCGCGAACTCTTCCTCCTTGTGCGGCAGGAATTCGTGCAGCGGCGGGTCGAGCAGGCGAATCGTGACCGGCAGGCCGGCCATGATGGTGAAGATCTGCACGAAGTCCTCGCGCTGTACCGGCAGCAGCTTTGCCAGGGCGGCGCGGCGACCGGCCTCGTCCTCTGCCAGAATCATCTGACGCACGGAGACGATGCGGTCAGCATCAAAGAACATATGCTCCGTACGGCACAGGCCGACGCCTTCCGCACCGAAATCACGGGCGGTGCGGCAGTCCAGCGGCGTCTCGGCGTTGGCGCGCACCTTCAGGCGGCGGTCAGCATCCGCCCACTCCATCAGGATGGCGAAATCACCGGCCAGCTCCGGCTGAATGGTCGGCACGGCGCCGATCATGACCTCGCCGGTCGCGCCGTCGATGGTGATGACGTCGCCCGCCTTCACCTCACGGCCGTTGCAGCGCATCACCTGCGCCTTCATGTCGATGGCGAGAGTGCCCGCGCCGGACACGCACGGACGACCCATGCCGCGCGCCACCACGGCCGCGTGGCTGGTCATGCCGCCACGGCTGGTCAGGATGCCGCGAGCAGCGTGCATTCCGTGGATGTCTTCCGGGCTGGTCTCGATGCGAACCAGAATCACGTCCTTGCCCGCGTTGGACAGGCGCTCGGCCTCGTCCGCGGTGAACACGACAATGCCCGATGCCGCGCCCGGAGAGGCGGGCAGGCCCTTGGTCAGCACATCGCGCGGAGCCTTGGGATCCAGCGTCGGGTGCAGCAGCTGGTCCAGCGCCTGCGGATCGACGCGCAGGATGGCTTCCTCCTGCGTGATCAGGCCTTCGCTGGCCATGTCCACAGCGATCTTCAGCGCGGCCTTGGCAGTGCGCTTGCCCGAACGGGTCTGCAACATCCACAGCTTGTTGCGCTGCACCGTGAACTCGATGTCCTGCATGTCGCGGTAGTGCTTCTCGAGGATCGAGAACACGTTGGCGAGCTGCTGATAGGTCTCCGGCATCGATTCTTCCATCGACGGCGCGGTGGCCCCTGCATTCTCACGGGCAGTCTTGGTCAGGTACTGCGGGGTACGGATACCGGCAACCACGTCCTCGCCCTGGGCGTTGATGAGGTATTCGCCGTAGTAGGCATTCTCGCCGGTCGACGGGTCGCGGGTGAAGGCAACGCCGGTGGCCGAGTCTTCGCCCATGTTGCCGAACACCATGGCCTGCACGTTGACGGCAGTGCCCCAGTCTTCCGGAATATCGTTCAGACGGCGGTAAACCTTGGCGCGCTCGGCCTGCCAGGAGCCGAACACGGCGCCGATGGCGCCCCACAGCTGGTCACCCACGTCCTGCGGGAACGGACGGCCCAGCTGCTTTTCCACCAGCCCCTTGTAGGTGCCGACTAGCGCCTTCCAGTCATCCGCATCCAGATCGGTGTCGAGGCTGACCCCCTTCTCTTCCTTCAGGATTTCCAGCTGTTCCTCGAACAGGTAGTGCTCGAGGCCGAGCACCACGTCCGAGTACATCTGGACGAACCGGCGGTAGCTGTCCCAGGCGAAGCGCGGGTTGCCGCTGTTGCGGGCCAGACCCTCAACGGTTTCGTCATTCAGGCCGAGGTTGAGAACGGTGTCCATCATGCCCGGCATGGAAACGCGCGCACCGGAGCGCACGGAGACCAGCAGCGGGTTCTCACGGTCGCCGAACTTTGCGCCGACGGCAGTTTCGATCTTGGCAAGCGCCTCTTCCACCTGAGCCTTCAGCTCGGGCGGGTACGACTCGTTGTGGTCGTAATAGTAGGTGCAGACCTCAGTCGTGATGGTCAGGCCCGGCGGAACCGGCAGGCCGATGGACGCCATCTCGGCGAGGTTCGCGCCCTTGCCGCCCAGAAGCGTCTTCTGGCCCGCATTGCCTTCAGCCACTCCGGCGCCAAAACTGTACACCCACTTGGTCATGATCTTGCTGCCTCCGATCGCGCAATTGCAACTTTGCTGCAACGCAGCGAAGTTACGCGCATTGAAATGCCGGTGAACCCGGAAAAGTCAACCCGGCAGTTGTGCAAGAGGCGGCCGAAGCCGCCTCTTTTGAACCCTGATTCCGTTCCGCGTTAACCTTCGATCCGCGCGAAGTCCGCAACCGTATGGACGGCGGCGCGCAGTTCGTTGAGCAGATTGAGCCGGTTGGCTCTCACGGCGGGGTCATCCGCGTTCACCGTGACGTGATCAAAGAACGAGTCGACCAGCGGCCGCAGGCGGGCCATGGCAGACATCGCCCCGCTGAAGTCTTCGACCTTGATGAGGCCGTCCACCTCGCCACGCGCGCCAGACAGCGCTTCGTACAGCGCCTTTTCCTCGCCTTGCGTGAACAGGCCGGCATCGACAGCGCCGTCGTAGCGACTGCTGTCCTTCTTTTCCTCGATGCGCAGGATGTTGGCAGCACGGCGGTAGCCGGCCAGCAGGTTCGCGCCGTCCTCGCTGTCGAGCAGGCTTGCAAGGGCGGTCACGCGCGCCAGCAGGCGCACCAGATCGTCCTCGCCGCCAAGGCTGAACACGGCGTCGATCAGATCGTGCCGAACGCCCGCTTCGCGCTGCTGAACCTTCAGGCGGTCCGCAAAGAAGTCGAGCAGAACGGAGCCAAGACCGTCTTCGCCGCCCTTGACGGCAAGCGCGGCGCGGGCCTCATCCAGAACAGGCAACAGCGGCAGACGCAGGCCATTCTCGAGGATCAGGCGAATGACGCCCAGTGCAGCGCGACGCAGCGCATAGGGGTCCTTCGAGCCGGTCGGCTTCTCGTTGATCGCAAAGAAGCCGACAAGCGTGTCGATCTTGTCCGCCAGCGCAACGGCAATGGACACCGGCGCGGTCGGGCAGCTGTCGTTCGGGCCGACCGGGCTGTAATGCTCGCGGATGGCCTGTGCAACGGCTGCGGGTTCGCCCTGGGCTTCGGCATAGTAGCCGCCCATCACGCCCTGCAGTTCAGGGAACTCGCCCACCATGCCGGTCACGAGATCGGCCTTGGCCAGACGCGCGGCGCGCTCAGCCAGATCGGCCTCGCAGTTGGGAATGTACTGGGCCAGCGCACGCGCCAGCTTCGCCACCCGCTCCACCTTGGCAGCCAGAGTGCCCAGCTTCTCGTGGAACACGATCTCGCCCAGCTTGGGCAGCCGATCCTCAAGACGGGCCTTGAGGTCCGTCTCGTAGAAGAACTTGGCGTCGGACAGACGGGCGGCCAGCACGCGCTCGTTACCGGCCACGATGGCCTTGCCACCGTCCGCCGCTTCCACGTTGGCAACGCAGATGAAGCGGTTGGCGAGCTTGCCAGTCTCGGCATTGCGCAGCGCAAAATACTTCTGGTTGGCCCGCATGGTCAGCTGAATGACCTCAGGCGGAACCTGCAGGAAGCTCTCGTCGAACTGGCCCATCAGCGGCACCGGCCATTCGGTCAGCCCCGCATTCTCGGCCAGCAGGCCGGGATCTTCCACCAGTTCCACACCAGCGGCGTCTGCCAGCTTGCGTGCACCCGCATCGATGATGCGCTGGCGCTCGGCCAGATCGAGCACAACCTTGCTGATGCGCAGCTTGGTCCGGTACTCTTCGGTGTTGTTCACCGGGAACGGAGACGGGCCCATGAAGCGGTGGCCGCGGGTGATGTTCCCGCTGCGCACGTTCTCCACTTCCACCGGCACTACCTGCCCATCGAACAGGCAGAGGATGGACTGCAGCGGGCGTACCCAGCGCAGGGAATCGGTGGAGCCCGAAGGCTCGCCCCAGCGCATGGACTTTGGCCACGGGAAACCGCGAATGACGCCGGTAATGATCTCCGGCAGAACCTCGACCGTCGGCCGCCCCTTGCGGGAAATCTTGGCGAACAGGAAGGTACCCTTGCCCTCGGTGCGCTCTTCCAGCTGCTCGCGGGTCAGGCCGGTGGACTTCAGGAAGCCCTCGATTGCCTGCGCAGGTGCATCGACTCGCGGGCCACGGCGCTCCTCCTCGATGTCCGGCTGTGCCTTGGGCAGGCCGGCAACGGCCACGGCAAGGCGGCGGGGCGTCACGAAGGTCTCGACGGAGTCCGTCGCCAGACCCTGCGCCTTCAGACCCTCGCCCAGCAGGCGGGCCAGATCCTCAGCGGCGCGCGACTGCATGCGCGCCGGGATCTCGTCGGATTGAAGCTCAAGCAACAGTTCAGACATCAGGCGGCACTCCACCCGAAATCACGGGCCCAGCGGTCCGCGTTCACGTCGATCCAACCCTCGCAGCAGCCCTTGGCCAGCTCGCGAACGCGGCCGATGTAGGCCTGACGCTCGGCGACGGAAATGACGCCACGTGCATTGAGAAGGTTGAACAAATGGCTCGCCTTGATGGCGAAGTCATAGGCGGGCAGCGGCAGTTTCGCCTCCAGCAGCGCCTTGCACTGCTCCTGCGCCTCCTTGAACTGGCGGAACAGGATTTCGGTGTTGGCATGCTCGAAGTTGTAGGCCGAGAACTGCTTCTCGCTGGGCAGGAACACGTCGCCGTACGTCACGCCCTGACCGTTGAAGTCCAGGTCGTAAACGTTGTCCACGCCCTGAATGTACATGGCGAGGCGCTCGAGACCGTAGGTGATCTCACCGGCCACCGGCTTGCAATCGAACCCGCCCACCTGCTGGAAGTAGGTGAACTGGGTGACTTCCATGCCGTCGCACCACACTTCCCAGCCGAGGCCCCAGGCGCCCAGAGTCGGGCTTTCCCAGTCGTCCTCGACGAAGCGGATGTCATGCAGCGCCAGATCGATGCCGATCTCCTTGAGCGAGCCAAGGTAGAGATCAACGATGTTCTCGGGGCTCGGCTTCAGGATGACCTGAAACTGATAGTAGTGCTGCAGGCGGTTGGGGTTCTCACCGTAGCGGCCGTCGGTCGGACGGCGGGACGGCTGAACATAGGCGGCCTTCCACGGCTCGGGCCCCAGGGACCGCAACGTGGTTGCCGGATGAAAGGTGCCTGCTCCCATTTCCACGTCATAAGGCTGCAGAACAACGCAGCCCTGCTGCGCCCAGTAGCGCTGCAAGGTGAGAATGAGATCCTGAAACGATGGCTTCTTAACGTCGGCCACTGCGCCGCTTACCCCGCTGTTGAACGGACGGCGGACCCTAACGGTGGGCCTGTTGGGGGTCAAGGATATGTATGGCGTATGAACGGCTCTGCGTCACACCGCCTCTCTGCCATGGCGGGCGCGCCACAGTCCCTTTGCATGAGCCCGGCGCGCACCCTCCCCCGGTCTTGCCTTTTTACCCCCATTTCGCTAGACATCGCGCCTTCGCTAGCCGGGCGGAACATCCCTGGAGGTCCGCCCCTGTTCTGATTGGAGATACACATGAGCAACGTGCTTTCCGTGAAAGCCGAGCTTCGCACCGGTGCCGGCAAGGGAGTGGCCCGGGCTGCCCGCAAGAATGGTCAGGCTCCGGCCGTGATCTACGGCATGAAGACCGAGCCGACCCTGATCCTCATCGAGGAAAACGAGCTGTGGAAGGCCCTGAACAAGGGCACCTACTTTGACTCGATCATCGAGATCGAAGTGGACGGCAAGGTTGAGCGCACCATTGCGCGCGACGTGCAGTTCCACCCGGTGACCGACCGTCCGCTGCACGTGGACTTCCTCCGCGTTCCGGCCGACTTCGAGTTCGAAGCCGAGGACGAGGTCGAGGTCGAAGCTGAGGACGCCGAGTAAGACAGGCTGAGGCGTTTCGCCTCGCCGTCTGAAGACGGACCAGCGACAAGGGCGCGGGATTTGATCCTGCGCCCTTTTTGCATGTAGGAACACTGAAGACACACGGCGGCCCGCTTCTGTTCGCGCCGCTGCCTGATCACGAGTCTCGAGGGCATCGCCATGCAGCTCTTTGTCGGTCTGGGCAATCCCGGCAGCCAGTACGAAGGCAACCGCCACAACATCGGCTTCATGGCCGTGGACCGGATCGCGCAGGAATACGGCTTCGGCCCGTGGCGCAGCCGCTTCAAGGGGCTGACGGCGGAAGGCACCATCAACGGCGTGAAAGTGCTGCTGTTGAAGCCGCAGACCTACATGAATCTCTCCGGCGACTCCGTTGCCGAGGCCCTGCGCTTCTACAAGCTGCCGCTGGAGGCCCTGCTGGTCTTTCATGACGAGCTGGATGTCGCGCCCGGCAAGCTGAAGATGAAGGTGGGCGGCGGTGCTGCCGGCCACAACGGTCTGCGCTCCATCGATTCCCATCTGGGTCCGCATTACCGCCGGGCCCGGCTCGGCATCGGGCACCCGGGCTCGAAGGAGCGGGTGCACGGCTGGGTGCTGGGTGACTTCACCAAGGCCGACCAGACCTGGCTCGACGCCTTTCTCGATGCGGTGGCGAAGGAAGCCGGCTGGCTGGCCAAGGGGAACGATGCTCGCTTCGCGTCATCCGTCTCCCAGCGCCTGACCCCGCCCCGTCCGAAGAAGGAGAAGGCGGCAGAAGGCGCAGAGCCCGGCGCGACTGCAATTTCAAAGGTGGCAGCTTCAGCTGAACCCGTCACCCGGGTTCTCTCCGCCTCCCCTCGCCCTGCGGGAGTGAAGGAAGCGCCCAGCAACGCGACGCGCACCGTGCCGACGCTTCAGTCGCTCTTCGACAAATTCAGCAAGAAGCGCTAATACCCCTCCCGAATAGATCCTCCCGGCGGCCGCTTCTGCCGAAGCGCCCCGGAACCAGTTGCGAGACAAGGAACACCATGGGTTTTCAATGCGGCATCGTCGGACTGCCCAACGTCGGCAAGTCCACCCTGTTCAATGCGCTGACCGAAACCGCCGCGGCAGCGTCTGCAAACTATCCCTTCTGCACCATCGAGCCGAACGTCGGCCAGGTGCCGGTGCCGGACAAGCGCCTCAACGAGATCGCCGCGCTGGCCAAGTCGCAGCGCATCATCGAGACTCAGCTGGCGTTCGTTGACATCGCCGGCCTGGTGCGCGGTGCCTCCAAGGGCGAAGGCCTGGGCAACCAGTTCCTCGGCAACATCCGGGAAGTGGACGCTATCATCCACGTGCTGCGCTGCTTCGAGGGCGACGTCACCCACGTCGAGGGCCGCGTCGATCCGATCGCTGATGCCGAGACGGTCGAAACCGAACTCATGCTCTCGGATCTCGATAGCCTTGAGCGCCGCCTCGTCGCCATCTCCAAGAAGGCCAAGGGCGGTGACAAGGAAGCCAAGGTTCAGGAAGCGGTGTTCACGCCGGTGCTGGACCTGCTGCGCGACGGCAAGCCCGCCCGCCTGTTCAAGCCGAAGGACGAGGAAGAAGCCCGCGTCTTCAAGCAGGCGCAGCTGCTGACCTCCAAGCCGGTGCTGTACGTTTGCAACGTCGATGAAAGTGCAGCCGCCACCGGCAACGCCTATTCGCAGCGCGTCGCCGAGAAGGCTGCCGCCGAAGGTGCGTACTCGGTCGTCATCTCCGCCGCCATCGAGGCGGAAATCTCGCAGATGGATCCGGAGGACCGCCCGGCATTCCTGTCTGACCTCGGCCTTGAGGAAACCGGTCTGGCCCGCGTCATCCGCGCTGGTTACGGCCTGCTCGACCTTATCACGTTCTTCACCGTCGGCCCGAAGGAAGCCCGCGCCTGGACCGTCCGCAAGGGCGCAAAGGCTCCGGAAGCCGCCGGCGTCATCCACACCGACTTCGAGCGCGGCTTCATCCGCGCCGAGACCACCTCGTTTGATGACTACGTCAAGTTCGGCGGCGAAGTGGGGGCCAAGGAAGCTGGTCGCATGCGCCTTGAAGGGAAGGACTATGTCGTTCAGGATGGCGACATCATGTTGTTCCGCTTCAATACGTGAGGACTCTGCTTGCGGTATTTTGAGGATTTCAGTGTCGGGTCCGAAGTGAACTTCGGCCGTTACGAAGTGACGGCCGAAGAGATCATTGAATTCGCCCAGAAGTACGATCCTCAGCCCTTTCACACCGACCCTGCCGCCGCCCGACACTCGATGTTCGGCGTTCTCTGCGCCAGCGGCTGGCATACCTGCGCCATGTCCATGCGCATGCTGGTGGACTGGATTCGAGAGAACGGCAGTTCCGGGGAAGGCTCCCCGGGCGTCGAGCAGATTCGCTGGCTGCGCCCGGTGGTACCCGGAGATATTCTGGGCATGCGTGTGAAAATCGTCGGGGCGCGCGCTTCAGGCAGCCGCCCCGGCTACGGCATCGTGACCTTCGACCAGAAGACGGTGGATGCCGCAGGCACTCCGGTCATGACAATGATCTCCACCGTTTTCTTCCAGCAGAGCCCAGCCTGAGCACACGCTGGCGTGTCTCGAGCGGTAGAGGTATAGCGCCTCTGCCGCCACAACGGTCCTCCAGCTCAGGCGCCGGGAAAGTCCATCAAGGTGAAAACGGGCACGTCAGCGTTCACCAGCCGCGCGTTGCCGCCCAGTTCCGGCAGATCGACGACACATGCGGCAGCCGCCACGTCCACGCCGACGGTGCGGAACAGGTTCACGGCCGCCAGGGCCGTGCCGCCGGTTGCGATCAGATCGTCGATCAGGATCACCCGCTCTCCCGGTCCGAATGCGTCCACATGGATTTCCACC
This sequence comes from Pedomonas sp., assembly GCF_036515995.1. Classification (NCBI taxonomy): domain Bacteria; kingdom Pseudomonadati; phylum Pseudomonadota; class Alphaproteobacteria; order Sphingomonadales; family Pedomonadaceae; genus Pedomonas; species Pedomonas sp. The sequence continues at coordinate 28,977 of NZ_DATBUP010000092.1, forward strand.
CGGTCAGAACCGTATTCCAGCTCATAGTCGAGCCCGACGGTATCGTAAGGCAGCTTGCCTTTCTTGCGCACCGGAACGAACCCCAGCCCCAGCTCCGCCGCGACAGCACCGCCAAGGATAAACCCGCGAGCTTCGATGCCTGCCACTTTCTGAGCACCCACCCCGCGCAGCATATCCGCTAGACGCAGCACGCTTTCCCGGAAGCCGAACGCATCGCCCAGCAACGGCGTTATATCCCGAAACAGCACACCCGCCTTCGGGTAATCGGGGATGGTGCGGACCAGCCGCTTCAGGTCTTCGTTCGACCCCGTCATTTTTCAACTCCAATGATACGTCCGGCAATACACGCCAGCCGTTCGCGCGCTTCCGCTGGCCAGGCACTGGCAGGTGTCAGAACCGCATGCTCCAGGGCCGTATCACAGCCTGAATCGCAGGAACCTGACCGACGCGGAAGACGAGCGGCAACCTCAACCACAAGCTTTTGCGCAAGTCGGCTGTTCTCACCCAGCACCTTGACGATGTCAGACACCTCGACGGCGGCATGGTCCTCATGCCAGCAGTCGAAGTCCGTCACCATGGCGACGCTCTGGTAGCAGATCTCGGCTTCCCGGGCGAGGTAAGCTTCCGGCAGATTGGTCATACCAATCACGTCTGCGCCCCAACTGCGATAGAGATGGCTCTCGGCCCGGGTCGAGAACTGCGGCCCCTCGATGCAGATGTAGGTGCCGCCTTTTTGACGCAGAATGCCAAGCGCCTCGCAGGCTTCCGCCGCAATGTCCCCCAGACGCCCGCACAGCGGCTCGGCCATAGAGACATGGGCCACCACACCCTCGCCGAAGAAGCTGCGCGTACGGCCCTGTGTGCGGTCAATAAACTGGTCCGCAACCACAAAGGTGCCGGGCGGCAGATGCTCTTGGAACGAACCGCAGGCCGAGAGCGACAAAATCTCGGTGACGCCCAGCATCTTCATCGCCGCGATGTTGGCACGATGATTGAGCTCGTTCGGCGCGATGCCGTGATTGCGTCCATGGCGGGGCAGGAAGACCACATCCCGGCCTGCGATGCTGCCGACCAGCAGTTCGTCGGAGGGTGCGCCCCACGGCGTCTCGACCGCCTGCCAGTGCGCGCCTTCCAGCGCTGACATGCGGTAGAGACCACTGCCACCGATGATCCCCAGACGCCCGGCCTGATTCGTCACTGTCATGTGCCGCCTATTCGGTTGGATGTCGTATTCCTGTTGATGGGTAAGGACACCAGATGGCGGCCTGCGGGCAAGGCCAAACGGGCCTGAGCGACAATCTGTGTTTCCCGAAAAGCGAAAGGCCGGAGCAATGCCCCGGCCTTTGCCTTGTTGTCAGGTGAGTCTGACGTCGGTCTTAGCTGTCGTGCGGCTTCGGACCCTTAACGCCGGCCCAGACCTTCTTGTAGCTGATGATGCTCAGAACCAGCAGCACCGAAAGGAAGGCAACGACGCCAACGCCCATGCGCTTGCGGTTCTCAAGCTTCGGCTCGGCTGCCCAGGCCAGGAACGCGGTCACGTCCTTGGCCATCTGATCTTCAGTGGCCTTGGTGCCGTCGGCATAGGTCACCTGATCGTCCGACAGCGGCTTCGGCATGCCGATCACAGCGCCGTGGAAGTACGGGTTGAAGTAACCGCCTTCCGGCAGTTCAAAACCGGCCGGAGCCTGCTCATACCCGGTCAGGACCGAGTAGATGAAGGCTTCGTGGCCCGGACGGGCCTTCACGATCAGCGACAGATCGGGCGGGATCTTGCCGCCGTTGGCAGCCGAGGCCGCCACGTCGTTGGCATACGGGCTCGGGAACTTGTCGGACGGAAGAGCGGCGCGGGTCGATGCCTCGCCGGTCTTCTCGTCGATGGCCGGAACTTCGTAGGCCTTGGCGATCGCCTTGATCTCGGCCTCATTGTAGCCAAGGTCTTCCAGCGTGCGGAAAGCCACCAGGTTCAGGCCGTGGCAGGCGGCGCAGACTTCCTTGTAAACCTGGAAGCCGCGCTGCAGCTGCGCCCGATCATACTTACCGAAGATGCCTTCATGCGCGAAGGACACTTCCTTGGGGTGCTTTTCCAGCGCCTTGATCGGGTCCGGCTGGACCGGATCACGCGGCGAGAAAGCGCCAACCAGGAGGGCGAGCGAGAAGATCGCGCCCACACCGTAGGAAACGAAACGGATCATTACGCAGGCCCCCCTTACTCGGCCGGCTGGGCGACGGTTGCGCCCGGCAGAACTGGATCCGCAATGCTGCGCGGCAGCGGCTTCGGCGTTTCAATACGCGCAACCAGCGGCACGAGGATCAGGAAGTGGATGAAGTAGTAGGCCGAAGCCAGCTGGCTGATGCGGACGAACGGTTCTTCGGCCGGTGCAGCACCGCAGTAGCCCAGGATCAGCACGTCGGCGACCAGGAACCAGAACAGGTACTTGTAGGTCGGACGGAAGCGGGCCGAGCGGACACGCGACGAGTCGAGCCACGGCAGGAAGAGCAGCAGCAGGATCGAGGCGAACATGGCCAGCACGCCCCAGAGCTTGGCCGGGATGCCGAAGAAGTCGACCGTGAAGGCGCGCAGAATTGCGTAGAACGGCCAGAAGTACCATTCCGGAACGATGTGCGCCGGAGTCGCCAGCGGGTTGGCCGGAATGTAGTTGTCCGGGTGGCCCAGAGCGTTCGGCAGGAAGAACACGAAAGCCGAGAACACCAGCAGGGCAACGACGACGCCGACCAGATCCTTCACCGTGTAGTACGGGTGGAACGGAACGGTGTCCTGCGGACCCTTCACGTCAATGCCCAGCGGGTTGTTGGAACCCGGAATGTGCAGCGCCCAGATGTGCAGGATAACGACACCGGCGATCACGAACGGCAGCAGGTAGTGCAGCGAGAAGAACTTGTTCAGCGCCGGGTTGCCCACGAACGGAGCGCCCAGCAGCAGGGTCTGGATCGGCTCGCCCACCAGCGGAAGCGCGGTGAACAGACCGGTGATCACCTGTGCGCCCCAGAAGGACATCTGACCCCACGGCAGCACGTAGCCCATGAAGGCGGTTGCCATCATCAGCAGGAAGATCACGACGCCCAGAATCCAGAGCAACTCACGCGGTGCCTTGTAGGAACCGTAGTAGAGGCCGCGGAAGATGTGGACGTAAACCACAATGAAGAAGAACGAAGCGCCGTTGGCGTGCATGTAGCGGATCAGCC
>NZ_DATBUP010000093.1:0-4216 GCF_036515995.1 Pedomonas sp.
CTCTTCGGCTCCGCCGAAGCCAGCGCCACCGAACGGGCCGCCGGCACCGCCGCGCCGCCGGGCGCCGCCGCCGAAAAACTGCGAGAAGATGTCCATGGGGTCGCCTTCAAAGGCGAAGCCGCCGCCGGGGCCGCCGGCACCGCCACGGCCCTGCCACGCTCCTTCAAAGGGCGAGCGCGGTGCGCCGTCCGCGCCAATCTCGCCGCGGTCGAACTTGGCGCGCTTGTCCGCATCGCCAAGAATCGTATAGGCCGCCGAGACTTCCTTGAACCGCTCGGCCGCTTTCGGGTTGTCTGCATTCCGGTCGGGGTGGAGTTCCTTTGCCAGCTTACGATAGGCTTTCTTGATCTCGGCATCGCTGCTGCCACGCGCCACCCCGAGCACGCTGTAGGGATCTTTCGCCACCGCTGCTTTCCTTCGTCCTTCTGTTGCAATTATGCAACGTATCGCCCCCAAGGTAAGCATGAGGAACGCAGTTGTGAAGGGTGGCGGGCGCGTTTTCTAAGCCCACCCCAGCACTTAACCGGTCAGCGGCTGCTCCGGGCGCGCTTCGGGCAACCGAAGCGTGGCCAATGCAGCTTTGTTCAGGCTGTGGCCCGTTTCCCTGCCGGCCGAGCGGCGATCATCCGCTGACCACCCGCCAGCTGCCGTCCGCCTGTTTGCAGGCCGTACCTGACTTGGTGGACGAACGGCCCTGGTTCAGGGTGACGGAGGTGTTGAAGTCCCGACAGTTCTGGCCTTCGGCCCGCGCGTAACTGCGGCTGGTGGGCGTGATCGAGCCGCGATTGCCACTGTCAGGGTTCGTCCAGTTATAGGCGCGTCCGACCGTGCCTTCATCCAGCGCCCGCTGGGTCGTCGTGCCCAGTTCGTCCCGGTCCTTGTTGTCCAGGCTCTTGCCGATTTCGCTGCCGAGGTAGCCGCCTGCAATCGCACCGACAATTGTGCCGATGGTGCCGCTGGTGCCACTTCCGCCGATAGCCCGACCGGCCACCGCGCCAACCGCTGCGCCGCCGATGGTTCCGATCTGCTGCCGGTCCGCGTTTTCGCAGCTTGCCAAGGCAAGGGGCAGACACGCTACGAGGAGAATTCTTTTCATCGCCGTTGCTCCCTCTACACTCCAGAGGGTAAACGCCCGTCAGTGATTTATGGGATCAGAATAGGATGCGTCATGGCTGAAACCCCACATGCCGAGCCCTTCGAGATTTTCCGGGCGTGGTTCGCCGAGGCGCAGGAGAGCGAGCCGAATGATCCCAATGCCGTGGCAGTGGCGACGGCCGATGCACAGGGCCGCCCCTCCGTGCGCATGGTGCTGATGAAGTCATGGGACGAGTCGGGCTTCGTGTTCTACACCAACCTGGAGAGCCGCAAGGGCCGGGAACTGGCGGAGAATCCGAACGTCGCCCTGCTGTTCCACTGGAAGTCGCTGCGGCGTCAGGTGCGGATCGAGGGCAGGGTGGAGCCGGTCTCCGATGCCGAGGCCGATGCCTATTTTGCGTCCCGTCCACGGGACTCGCAGATCGGGGCGTGGGCCTCTGACCAGTCCCGTCCGCTGGAGGGCCGGGCGGCGTTCCTGGGGCGCATCGCCAAGGAAGCCGCGCGCTTCGGTGTCAGCGCGGTGCCGCGCCCGCCGCACTGGTCGGGCTTCCGGGTGGTGCCGGAGCGGATCGAGTTCTGGGAAGACCGCAGCTTCCGCCTGCATGAGCGGCGTTTCTTCGTGAAGACGCCTTCGGGGTGGAGCTGGACCTACCTGTACCCCTGAGCGCAACCGGGCGAGTACGTATCCATGAGCGAGCAGAGTGTCCTGATGCGGCGCGCCGCCATTGCCTCGGTCAGCATGGCCATCTTGCTGACCGGCGCGAAAACTGTGGCAGCGGTGCAGACCGGCTCCGTCTCCATGCTGGGCTCGCTGGCGGACTCCGCACTGGATCTGCTGGCCTCGCTCGTAACGTTGATGGCGGTTCGCATCGCCATGATTCCGGCCGACGACAACCATCGCTTCGGGCACGGCAAGGCGGAGGCCATTGCCGCGCTGGTGCAGACTGGTCTCATTCTGGTGTCGGCCGTCGGTATCGGCTGGCGGGCGGTCATGCGGGTACTGGAGCCGACGCCGGTGGAGCAGCCTCTGATGGGCGTCGGGGTTTCGGTGCTGGCCATTGCGGCGACGCTGGCGTTGGTGCTCTACCAGCGCTCGGTGGTGAAGCGGACCCGCTCCATCGCCATCGGCACGGACATGCTGCATTACCAGACCGACCTGCTGCTCAACGCCTCCGTCATCGTGGCGCTGGGGCTGGAGAGCGGGCTGGGACTGATGGGCTCGGACTCCGTCTTCGGCATTCTCATCGCGCTCTATCTTGCGTGGCGCGCGCTGCGCAGCGCCCGGCACGCCATCGACATGCTGATGGACAAGGAATGGCTGCCGGAGCGGCGGATGCAGGTGTTGCAGCTGGCGTCCTCCCACCCACAGATCAAGGGCGTGCACGAGTTGCGCACCCGCAGCAGCGGCTCGGATGATTTCATCCAGTTTCACATCTGGGTCAGGCCGGACATGAGCGTGTCCGAAGGGCACCGCATCGCCGATGAAGTGGAGGCGCGGGTGCGCCGGGCCTTTCCGGACGCGGACATTCTCATCCATGTGGACCCGGCGGGGCATGTGGAGGAAAACGAGAGGGGCATGGAGCCTCTCCAGCCGCAAGCCCAGCAACTGGGCCGGCAACAGGGCCAGCAACAAGGGGAGCCACGCGCATGACGCTGCCGATCTACCAGATCGATGCCTTCACCAGCCGTCCGTTCAAGGGCAATCCGGCGGCCGTGATGCCGCTGGAGGCGTGGCTGCCGGCAGAAACCATGCAGGCGATTGCCGCAGAGAACAATCTGGCCGAGACCGCCTTCTTCGTGAAGACGCCGGGCAGTGCTGCGGACTATCACCTGCGCTGGTTCACCCCGACCATGGAGATCGAGCTGTGCGGGCACGCAACGCTGGCCTCGGCATTCGTGATCTTCAGCCATCTGGAGCCGGAGCGGACGCAGGTAAGCTTCTCGACCGAGCAGGCCGGGCCGTTGTCTGTCACCCGTGACGGGGGTCGCCTCAGCCTCGACTTTCCGGCGCGCATGCCGAAGCCGGTTGCGCCCGACGCGGTGCTGGCCGAGGCGATGGGCGCAGCTCCGGACGAATACCGCCTGTTCGGCAACAAGCATTTCCTGGTTTACCCGGATGCGGCCACCGTTGCGGGCTTGCAGCCTGACCTGCGCGTGCTGCGCCAGCAGTTCGACGGATCTGGCATCATTGCCACCGCACCGGGGACAGGCGAGGTGGACTTCGTCTCCCGCTTCTTCGCGCCGGGCCTTGGGGTGGATGAAGATCCGGTGACCGGCTCGGCCCACTGCGATCTCATTCCCTACTGGGCGCAGCGGCTGGGCAAGGACACCCTGTTCGCGCACCAGATTTCTCCGCGCGGCGGCGAACTGTGGTGCCGCCTCAACGGTGACCGGGTGGATATCGCCGGAAACTGCGTGGAGGTGATGCGGGGGACGTTCTCGATTTGAGGTGAGGGCGGGGCGCAGGCCACGTGAGGGGGCGCCCCGCAAAGGGACATCAGGCGTTTCCCGAAGACCCGTCCCTGGCCCAGCGTGCGGCGGCGGCGTCATCCTCGGCGCGGGCGGAGACCCATGCGGCGGAGCCGGTTTCGCCTTCTTCCTTCTTCCAGAACGGGGCCTTGGTCTTGAGCCAGTCCATGAGGAACATGGCGGCCTCGAACGCGGCATGGCGGTGGGCGGAGGCGATGGCGACGAGAACGATCTGATCGCCCGGTTCAAGGCGGCCATGGCGATGGATGACTGTGCCGCCGAGGAGCGGCCAGCGAGTCTCGGCCTCGCGGCAGATGGCCTCAAGCTGATGCCGGGCCATGGCCGGGTAGTGTTCCAGCGTCATGGAGGTGATGAGCTGACCGCCCGCCATGTCCCGCACGAGGCCGGTGAAGGTGACGAGCGCGCCGATATCCGTGCGGTCCCCGCGCAGCCGGTCGAGCTCATTGGAGACGCTGAAATCCTCGGCCTGAACGCGGACCTCGATCATGGCAGCCTCAACCTCCGGTGACAGGCGGGAAGAGGGCGACTTCATCGTGAGGTGCGATGGGGTGGCTATCGTCCGCATAGTCCTGATTGACGGCGACGCGGATGGCGCTGCGGTCCTCAAGGGCGGCGGTGTAGCCGGGGCCGC
>NZ_DATBUP010000094.1:0-5014 GCF_036515995.1 Pedomonas sp.
AAGGCCTTTGCTGCTGCGCCTTAGCTGTCGACAGTGCCGGATTGATCCGATCAGGCGACAGTGCTGAAACAGTTGCAAGAACCGGATCGCTGCCTACGGCCACCACCAAGTCTGACATCTGATCGGACAGGCAACTGTTGACTGATGCCCGCGTCGAAGCGTGGCTTATGTTCAGCATTGGCCCTGCACTGTTTGGCTTCATCTCAGGGCATCTGGCATGCTCCGGCCGGGCTGCCGGCTCCTGACAATCTACACGAACGCGCCTTGGGAGATGCGAACGCCACCGTCCTCAGAAAGTTCTCGTCCGTGCTGGCAATTGTTCTGAGCGTTGGCTCCACTGAAGATTACCAGCTTTGAAATCCTACGGGGTGTGGACAACCCCATGCGCAAGCGCCTTCCCGCCTTTGCAATGTTTCACAGCGCCCATGCTCGGCACTCAGTGGCCGACACCGACGCCTTCACGAGAGTGCTGGCAGATTTTTCCAGCGTGGCTAAAAGGGCCGAGTTGGCGGAGTGTTAAGCGCAGTCTCATGGCAAGTGATCATTTGGAAACCCTGGCCCAGACGCTGGAAGCAACAGGAGACTACCGGATTATCCGCCGCCTGAGGCCACGCATCAATGCCTCGCCGCCTCCTGGACTGCCGGTGCGCCTTGGTTTGATGGTCGATGTGGAAACCACCGGGCTCGATTATCGCCGCGATGAGATCATCGAGCTTGCCATGACGCCGTTTACGTACAGTCTGGACGGAACCATCTACAGCGTGGGAGAGAGTTTCCAGAGCCTGCGCCAGCCAAGCGAACCCATCACGCCGGAGATCACCGCGATCACCGGCATTACCAATGAGATGGTGGAGGGCCGGAGCATCGATCCCGCCGAGGTTGCTACCTTTGCGAGCCCGGCCTCGCTCGTCATTGCCCATAACGCCGCATTCGACCGCCGTTTCCTGGAGCGGTTCAGCGATGTTTTCACAACCAAGCCTTGGGCCTGCTCGCTCAGCCAGATCGACTGGAGTGCCGAAGGCTATGAAGGCTCCAAGCTCGCCTATCTCGCTCAGGCCGCCGGCTTCTTCTATGACAAGCACCGAGCAATGCATGACTGTCTGGCCACAATTGAACTTCTGGCAATGCCCCTGCCCCGGTCTCAAGTGACAGGACTCAGGCACCTTCTGGCGCGTGCGCGCGTTGCCAGCTGGCGCATCTGGGCCGAGAACTCTCCCTTTGAACTCAAGGAGCAGCTGAAGGCACGCGGATACCGGTGGAATGGGGAGCCGGGGCCTCAGCCGCGCGCCTGGCATATCGACATTCCGGAGCCTGAACTTGAGGCGGAGCTTCGGTTTCTCAAGACAGAGATCTACTGCCGCGATATCGATCTCCTTATCCGTCGGATTGACGCCTATGATCGCTTTTCGGACCGAATCTGAGCGCGATAAGGCACGCAGCCAGAGTGGCAAAGCAACCAAAGCGGGCAGCCAGCAAGGCTATGATGCAGGGAAAAGGGTAAAAGACGCAGGCAACACGCCATAGCCGATACGCACCTGCCCCTTGTCTCGCCGATGCCTCCGAAGGGTTCGGGCGCATGCCCTGGCGCGGTTCGGCCCAATTCTGACTTATCTTACTGCCACACACATGCCGAACGCCAGGTCGATCAGTCCATCACTGGACGCATGCGTTTCCATCGAGCTTTGCGCCGGAGACACCATGGAGCCCCAGAGTGATTTGGCCCCATCAGAGACTTGTCTGGCCCCTCTCAAATCCGGCCCGACCGGAGCATGAGGCAAGGTCCTCTCCTGGTCGGGAGGGTTCCGCACGTGGCCGCTCCGTTCAGCACGCTATCCCGCACACGACCGGCACGGACCTTATGACTTATGTGGCTGCCGGTCATCAAGGCAAACTCCAGAGGCGGCACGCTGCTGGCAGGTTTTTAACCTTCAAAATTACTTCAACCTGACTGGTCAACGCCAAGGATCGTACTAGTCTGTGAATTTCGCAGAGCTGAGTGATAACGAATGAACCAGACAGTTGTTTACGCGGATTGCTGATCATGACCGGAACAGATCTGCCGCCCGATGCCTTTGCTCACCGGGGTCCCGAACCTGCCTGCGCAGCCGAGCTCTACCGTGCCTTTTGGGAAAGCGCCACGGACGGCGTGTGTCTGGTGTCTGAGGATGGGCTGATCATCTACACAAACCCGGCCCAGGACAGCATGTATGGTTGTCGCGCCGGCGAACTCATTAATCGTCATATCGCCACTCTCAGCGCCTATCCTGAGGCACAAAGTCTGCGCCGGATGGCGCTGGTGGCGCGCCATGTCGCGGCAAAGGGCCAGTGGAAAGGCGAATGGCGTCACTGTCGCAAGGACGGGACCTCATTTATCGCCGCCTGTCATGTAAGCGCCTTCCGGGCCGACGACGTGAGCTACTGGCTCTGCATTACAGGCCAGGCTCAGGCCTCTCTGCGACGATGCTCCAGTCAGCTGCAGGCCATTACCGAAGCCGCGCTGGTGATCGCGCAGGCTCCGACGCTTGATGAGAAGCTCAAGCACATTGTCAGGGCTGCCCGGCAGATCATCGGCGCACGTCGGAGCGACATCAGCCTCGCCACTGCAACCGCGGATGGTCCCTTGCATCCCATGCCCGCTGCCGGGGATCAGCTCGCTGCACCGCTGATCGCCAGCACTGGCCGCAGCCTTGGGCAGCTCCGGCTCTATGGCAACAGGAAGGGCACTGGCTTCGACGCTGTGGATGAGGCGCTGCTTGGTCAGCTTGCGCAGCTGGCCTCAGCCAGCATCGAACAGGCGCAGGTCAGCATGGAGCTTCGCGAGCGGGAAGCCGAGCTTGCGACCGAGGTCTCGGCGCTGCGCAAGCTGCAAGAGGTCAGCACATTGCTGCTTCGAGACGACACGGCCGACGCAATCTTTGATCACATCCTCACGGCGGCGGTTGACCTCATGAGCGCAGACTGCGCCAGCATCCAGATGCTGGACCCCGAAAGCGGGACATTGCGCCTGCTCGGCTTCCGCGGCTTTCACGCGGCTTCGGCCGAGGCATGGCGCCTGGTAGATGCGGTGTCGGAGAGCACCTGTGGCGCAGCGCTCAGGAACAGCGGCCGCGTGGTGATCCCTGACGTGGAAACCTGCGAGGCCATGGCGGGCAGCGCCGATCTGGAGGCCTATCGGCGGTCCAGGATCCGGGGCGTTCAGTCTACTCCTCTCCTGTCACGGTCGGGCGAACTGGTGGGGATGATTTCGACCCACTGGCGCCAGCCGCACACGCCGAGCGAGCGCGACCTGCGCATTTTCGACCTCCTGGCCCGTCAGGCAGCCGATGCCATCGAGCGCAAGGCGGCGGAAGAGGCCCTGCGCATTCGAGGCAAGGAGTTCGAGACCCTGGCCGACAACATCCCGGCGCTGTGCTGGATGGCCGATGCAGATGGAAACGTGCACTGGTACAACGAGCGCTGGTACCATTATTCCGGTGCCAGCTTTGCGGACATCAAGGGCTGGGGCTGGACGGCGCTCGTCGCCGCGGAGGTGCGGCCGCTCGTCATGAAGCGCTGGCAGCACTCTGTTGCAACCGGTGAGCCGTTCGAGATGACATTCCCGATCAAAAGCGCCGATGGGGCCTATCGCCCGTTTCTGACCCGCGGCGTGCCGATCCATGACACGGACCGGCGTATCATCCGCTGGTTCGGGACGAACGTTGATGTCCAAGAGCAGGTAGAAGTCGAGCGCGTTCTGGAGCAGCGGGTCAGGGAGCGTACCCGCGAGCTGCGTCATGCCAATGCCCGCCTCGAGGCTGAGATGGCGGAGCGCGAGCGGGCTGAGACCGCGCTGAGGCAGGCTCAGAAGATGCAGGCGGTCGGCCAGCTTGCAGGCGGCATTGCTCATGATTTTAATAACCTGTTGGGTGCAATCGTCGGTTCTCTTGATCTGATGCGTCGCCAACCGGATGATCCGGAGCGCGTGCGCCGGTTCACATCGATCGCCTTGCAGGCTGCCGAGCGAGGCACCCGGCTGACAGGCCAGTTGCTCGCTTTTGCCCGCGTCCAGCGCATCGAGCAGAAGCCTTTGCATCTGCACGATCTGTTCACCAACCTGCGCGATCTTCTGGGCCGAATGCTGGGGCCCATGGTTCAGCTGACGCTCGACCTCGATCCCGAGCCCGCCATGGTCCTGTCAGACCAGACACAGATCGAAATGGCCATCCTCAACCTCGCGATCAACGCACGCGATGCGATGCCGGACGGCGGCCATTTGACGATCGCGACACGGCCATGGCGGAGCGCTGGGGATGCGGAACTGGCCGCGGGAGATTATATCGAGCTTGCGGTGACGGACACCGGTTGCGGCATGGCGCCCGATGTTGCCGCGCGGGCATTCGAGCCGTTCTTTACCACCAAGGACGTCGGACAGGGCACGGGGCTGGGGCTTGCGCAGGTTTACAGCATCGCCCGCCAATCCGGCGGCACTGCCCGCCTCGAAAGCCGGCCGGGCGGCGGCACCACCGTGCGCCTCTACCTGCCCAGGACCGATCTTTCTGTGGACGCCGCCCAGCGGCGCGGCCCTAAACGCCGAGCCGAAGCCGGGGAGCCGGCGATGATCCTGGTGGTGGACGATGATCCGGACCTTCGGCGCGTGCTCGTCGCTTCGCTTGAAGCGTTCGGCTTTGGCGTTATAGAAGCGCCCGACGGGCCAACTGCGCTCTCGCTGCTGGCCTCAGCGCAGCCCGACCTGCTGCTGGTGGATTTTGCCATGCCGGGCATGAACGGGGCAAAGCTGGCAGATATGGCCCGCCGCTTGCAGCCCGACTTGCCCGTGGTCTTCGTGAGCGGCTATGCCGACACCGCTGCGGTCGAGAAGCTCGTCGGACCGGAGGCGTCGGTTCTGCGCAAGCCGTTCCTTGTCGACGAGCTTGAAGACATGGTGGCAGCGGCCCTGAATTCTGGGCCGGAATAGCCTTGGCAATCTGACCGATCGGCTCGGCGCTGCGGGCTCTTTTGCAAGCCGAGCGCGCAG
>NZ_DATBUP010000095.1:0-31946 GCF_036515995.1 Pedomonas sp.
CCCCTTGCGATCGCCCTTCGTTGAAACGGGTCGCGCGTTTTCCTCAAAATCATTCTAAAATTAGAAGGCGGCGCAGGTTGAGGGGGGGCGCGAACAAGGCGTTAACAGGTGGCGCGTTCCCGCCGCACCGAAATAGGCAAATACCTATTGACGTGGTGATATTATTGCTATAAACCTGCCACCCAATAAGGAGCGGTGACAGTGCCGCCAACGGGGGAGGGGTTTATGGTGACGGGGCCGGTGTTCGTGTTGGTTCTTGGGCTGGTGCTGATTGCGCTGGCCGGGTGCGCGGCGCCGGCACTCGGGCGGATTGCCGGCGTGCGCGTTTACCGGGGCCGGGCCTCAGCTCTGGTTGCCGGGGGCGTTCGGCGTGGTGCCCGGCTGGGGCGTGCCCGTTTGCAGGCCGGGCTGGGCCGCGCCCTGTTGCGGGCTGGCGCCGGGCTGAGCCGGGCCGGCCTGTGCTGGCCCGGGCTGAGCTGTGCTGGGCTGGGCTGGGCCGGGCTGAGCTGCGTCAAGCGGCGCGATGCCGGTCTGCGGCAGGGAGCCGCTTGCAAGGAACACGGACGTGGCTGCCGTGGTGGCCTTGGTGGGCGGGGCAAGGGTGAGCTCCATCTCGGCCACGAGGGCCAGCATGCGCAGGGTCACTTCTTCCTGAACCAGCAGGAAGCCGTCGAAATCAGCGGCGCGAACGTAGGCGAACACCTCGATGGGCAAGCGATCATCGCCAACGCCCAGCAGGCGGACGCGGGGCGGGCCGATGAAACGGTCGTCCTCCGCGAGCAGGGCGCGCAGTCGCTCCATGAAATCGGCCAGCTGGTCCGGCGGCGTGGTTTGATGCAGGTTGAGCATCGGGTGGAACCAGAACTGGCCGCGGCGGCTGTAGTTCTCGATCGGCTTGGAGGCGAATTCGCTGTTCGGGATGACGACGAGGGTCTGGTCGAGCGTGCGGATGCGGGTGGAGCGGATGCCCAGCTCCTCGACGGTTCCGGTGGTGGTTCCGATCGTGCAGAACTCGCCGACGCGCACGGGCTGGTCGGCCAGAATGGTGACGCTGGCGACCAGATTCTCGATGAGCTTCTGCGCGCCGAGCGCCAGCGCAAGACCGCCAACGCCGAGGGCGGCGATACCGGCGGTCATGTCGTAGCCGAGGGTGTCAAAGATGGCGAGGATGCCGATGATGATGACCAGGCCCTTGACCAGACGGCGCAGGAAGGTGGCCAGCTGAGCGAATTGCCCGGAGCCGTGGCCCTGGAGACGGCGGATGATGACGCCGCCCACGGCGTCGATGACGCGCCACGCCAGCCAGGCAAGGGCGAACCACGCCACCACCTCGACAGCGCGGGCGAAGAGTTCGCGCGCCACGATGGAGAGGCCAAGACGCGGGGCGATGACGGTGACGGCAATGGCGGCGAGCCACAGGCGCAGCGGCTGAGCGATGGCGGCGAACACCGAGCGCGCTTCACGGTGGCGGAAGCGATACCACCACGTGTCAATGCGCAGGATGAGCGCGATCAGCAGCCACGAGGCGAAGTAGCAGACGACTGCAAGGGCGATCAACGCCAGCCAGTGGCCGATGGGTGCGCCGAACGCCGTTTCCTCGAGGAACGGCTTGGGCATGACGCGCTCAAGCGTGGTGGTCTGCTCTTCTCCCTTGGTGTAGAGGCTGGGTACGGACTTCAGGGTTTCGCGTGAGATGAGCCAGATGGGGCCGGTTTCGCTCGGGACGGATTCCAGAAGGATATCCACCTTCTCGTCATCGCTGCGAATGGTGCCCACACGCTCGATGAGCGGCTCGAGGCCGTCGTCCAGATGGCCCTCGGGCTTGCCGCTGATAGCGGTACGGGGCAGGAAGGTGCCGCCTCGGTCGAGCAGGCTTTGAAGTTGCTCGGCGAGCTCCTTGCCACGGGCCTCGCGCCGCGCCTTGGGAATGTTCTCAAGGTTGAGATAGAGGCTGGCACGGGCGTGGTCCGCCGCGGCAATGGCGGCAACGAAGCCGCCGACCGTGCCCTCGGGCGTGCCGCGGCCGTAGGGGTCAGCCGGAGCGGGTGCCTCCTCCGCCGCGGGGGCCTCCGGTGTAAGGGACTGGGCCGATGCCGGGCTGAAGGGTGCCCACAGCAGCAGGATGAAGAGCAACAGCGCAGCGGTGGCGGCGCGTCGGCACAGGTCGGCGGACGGCCGGATCGGGAAACAGCGACAGATCATGCCGTAAAGAACGGCAAGCGCGGCCTTTTGGTCCATCGATCCGCCAAGCGGACGGATGCGGGCGATAAATTGCCTGAAGGCGGCAGATGCGGCCACCCCCCGTCTCGCCGGGTGCGCAGGATCATAAATAAGTGTTTACTTAAGAAAAGAAGCGTTGGCCGGCAGGGCAAGAACGGTGTCGCCGGCGTGCGAGCCTGCTATCTGCCGACCGGCAACAGGCATGAGCGAAGGGAAGGAGCGGGTATGAGCCTTGTGATCGACGTTGATGCGCATTTCGAGCCGGGCGCGGACTGGCTGGCGTCTTACCCCGACCTTGCCCGCCGCCTGCCCGAGCTGGACGGCGGCGCGCTGGCGGTGAAGGTGCTGTGCGGCGACCTGCTCGCCTCCATGCCCGAGGCACGGCGCCCCTCGATGGCGGAGCTGATGCCGCCGGGCCTCCTGACGCTGTTCGCGCAGGAGAAGGCGGAGGAAAAGAACCGCCGCGCCGAGTTCGAGGGCAAGAACCAGATGGAGGTGGCCAACGCCAAGGCCCGCCTGAAGTGGATGGACACGCAGGGCATCGACATCCAGAACGTGATCTGCCTCTCCGGCGTGACGTATCTGGCCTTCATCGAGGACGCGGGGCTGCGGCGCGAGACCGTGCGGGCGGCCAACGATTGGCTGGCGGACACCTGCGCCGAGGGCAACGGGCGGCTGCTGCCGGTGACGGCGCTGGATTATTCCGATCTGGACTGGGCGATTGCGGAGATGGCGCGGATGCGCGGGCGCGGCAGCCGCATCGTGCTGGTGCCGGGCGCGCCGGTGAACGGCGTCTCCATCGTGCACCCGTCATGGGACAAATTCTGGCAGGCGGTGACGGACAACGGCATGGTGGCCATGCTGCACACCGGCTTCGAGCGGATGACGTTCGATCCGGGCTGGGCCAACATGGAGGCGGACGCCACGCTGCTGCGCCAGTTCGGCGGCAGCTTCCGCCATGTGACGCCCATGCTGGTGATCAACGCGATGATCCTGAGCGGGCTGTTCGAGCGGCACCCGACGCTGACGCTGATGCTGGCGGAACTGGGTGTCGGCTGGCTGCCGTTCTTCATGCACGACATTGATGATCGCATCTCGCCGACGGCGCAACTGTTCGTCGGCCAGTGGAAATATCCGCTGAAGCCGAGCGAGTATCTTGTGCGCAACATACGGGCAACGCCGCTGACGGGCGGCAATGACTCGCCGATCGAGGATATCATGCGTCGCCTGCCGGAGGACATGCTGGTGTTCTCCTCCGACTTTCCGCACTTCGAGGGAATGAACGATCCGGCCGCTCACTACGAGGCGGTGTTCAGGGACCTCGGCCAGCGCCGCAAGCAGCTGTTCATGGGCGGGGCGGTCGAGGCGCTGTACGCGCGGATGAACGATCCGCTGCGCAGGCCCCGCGTGCTGGCCGGATGTGGCGGCACGGGGGTTTGAGGCCAGATAGCCTGAGGACAGAGAGCATGCAGACAGGCAGGCGCAGGCGGGGCGAACCTGCCTGCGCCTGCCTGTTGCGGATCAGGCGGCGGGACGCGCGGCCGGACGGCGGCGCAGGCCGGCAATGCCGAGGACGCCGAGGCCTAGCAGGCCGATCATGGCCGGTTCGGGAATTTCGGTCAGCGGGGGCGGCGGCGGCGCGAAGGTCAGCTTGTTGCCGGCATAGCCCGGCAGGTGAACCTGGCCGTTCTGGGTGAAGCTGCCTGCCACCACGCTGCCGTCGATGGGCGTGAAGTTGGAGACGACGGCGTTCGGCGCGAGGACGGAGCCGAAGATCTGGCGGCCGAGGCGGACGGTTTCCGCTTCGAAGAAGTTCCAGATGATGTGCTGGCTGGCGAACAGGTTGCTGCCGATGCCGCCAGTCTGCCAGTTAGCGTCGATGTTGATGTTGGTGCCAGCCACATTGACGATGATCGTATCAAGGCTGGTGAGGGCATCGCCATAGAAGCCGTAGCTGGCGACGTTGCCGAAGAAGTCTGAGGCGAGGTTGACGACGGCGACGCCGTCATTGTTCTGATCAGCAATATTGATGCGGAAGTTGTTTCGATCGCGGATGTCGGCCCGGCCGTAGCTGGACTCGGCGGCGCGGCCCGCAAGGTTGGTGGACAGGCCGAAGAAGTCCGCGCGGTCGAGCACGTCGACGGCGCCCGCTGCATTGGTCTGGACCGTGCGGCCCTGCGTGTTGCCGGTCAGCCGGACAGAGCCGTTGGACTTGCCGCCGATGTAGGCGCTGCCGCTGTCCTGAATTTCGACGGAGCCGGTGACATTGCCGCCGACGCGCAGGTCGCTGTTCTTGACCTTGATGTTCTGACCGGTGACGTTGCCGGTGACGGTGAGGCCCGAGCCCCCGGAGTAGCGGGTATAGTTGGAGCCCACCATGTTGCCGTTGCTCAGGTTGCCGTCAACGTAGACGCTGCCCTGAATGTCCTGATTGAGCTTGAAGCTGTCGAATACAATCAGGTTGTATTCGCGCATGGCTTCCAGCGCTTCAACGGGACCGGCGACCGCCGCGCCATGCATAACCGCTCCGGCCAGGGCTGTGCCGACCAGAAGGCGGATTGAGTTCTTCATCGCAGGGGGCTCCATAGGATGCAGAATCGCATTAGATGCAATCTACACCCTATGTACCAACAAATGATTTACGGCAAGAACCGACAAGGCTCGTGCCGCTTTGACGCAGACCGGCCCGGGTCTCGGGTTTGGGGCCGGGTTCAGGCGGAGACGTCTTCCTGTTCCTCCGGCAGCAATTCAGTGTCGACCATGGCCTGCATGGCGGCGGAATAGCGGCCGCCATGCACCGCGCCCGGCTGGAAGATGTCGTCGATGGCGTCGATGGTCTCGGGCGTCAGAGTGACATCCAGCGCGCCGAGATCCTCCTCCAAGTGGGCGATGCTGCGGGTGCCGGGAATGGGCACGATGTTCGGGCCGCGCGCCAGCACCCATGCCAGCGCCAGCTGGGCCGGGGTGCAGCCGATATCGTCCGCGATGTCGCCGAACTGCTCGTAGAGCTTCAGGTTGTGCGACAGGTTCGGCTCGAGGAACCGGGGCATGACGGCGCGGATATCGCCCGGCACATAGTCCGCCGTCTTGACCGCGCCGGCCAGGAAGCCCCGGGCCACGGGCGAGAAGGCGACGAAGCCGATGTCCAGCGCCTCGCAGGCGTCCAGCACGGCGACTTCCGGGTTGCGCACCCAGGGCGAGTATTCGGTCTGGATGGCGGCGATGGGATGCACCGCGTGGGCGCGGCGGATGGTGGCGGCGGACATCTCGCTGAGGCCGATGTGCCGGATCTTGCCCGCTTCGACTGCCCGGGAGAGCTCGCCCACGGAGTCCTCGACCGGCACGTTGCGGTCCAGCCGGTGCAGGTAATAGAGGTCGATATAGTCCGTGCGCAGGCGCTGGAGCGCCTCATCGAGCGTGCGGCGGATGGTTTCGGGGCGGCCATCGACCACGCGCTTGCCCTCGACGATGCCCAGCACGCACTTGCTGGCCAGCACGAACTCCTGCCGCCGGTGCATGATGGCCGAGCCGAGCAGCTTCTCGTTCTCGCCATCGCCGTAGATGGCGGCGGTATCGAAGAAGGTGACGCCCAGATCAAGCGCCCGGTTCAGCAGGGCAGCGCCTTCCTCGGGCGTGGGCGGGACGCCGTAGGCATGGTTGAGATTCATGCAGCCAAGGCCGATGGCCGAGACTTCGAGCGGGCCGACCTTCCGGGATTGAAGAGTGCTACCAGCCGTTGTCATGACAAATCTCCCGCATGTTCTTCTTGCGAAGCACCCATAACACGTCGGGCCTTGAGTGGCAGCAGTTTACCCCCGATAAATCAGGGGGGAGCCGGGTTCGCGCAAGTCCGGTTCGGTATGCGAGCACAGCAGAAGGGGGAACCAATGGCTGCAAGACTGTTTCTGATCGGCGGCGCATGTTTGCTGCTGACGGCCTGCGGAGAGCGGGCCAACGACAACGGGGCTCCGGCCGCAAACGATACCGCCGGGACGACCGCTGCGGTTGGCGAGGTGACGCAGGCCCAGACCGGACAGGTGAACCTGGAAGTGCCGGCAGGCGTCTACAAGCTGGATCCGAACCACGCGCTGCTGCAATGGTCGGTCTCGCACCTGGGCCTGTCCAACTACACCGCAAAGTTCACGAACTATGACACAACCGTCACGATCGCCCCGGAGGGGATGGAGAAATCCAGGATCGTGCTAAGCATCGATCCGCGCTCGGTGCGCACGGATTTTCCGGGCGATTATGCGGGCACCCACAAAGGCTCGCCCTACAAGACCTGGGACGATGACCTGGCGCTGAGCGACAAGTTCCTGAACGGCGCGAAATTCCCGCTGATCACGTTCACCTCCACGCACATCGAGCGGGCCGGGCCGAACCTGGCCAAGGTGACGGGCGACCTGAATTTCCTTGGCCAGACCAAGCCGGTGACGATGAACGTGAGCGTTGTCGGCCAGTCCGCCAGCCACCCGATGTTCGGCACGCCGGTGATCGGCTTCCGCGCGGAAGGCAAGTTCAACCGCTCCGACTTCGGCATGGAAAAAGGCCCGATCGGCGATGAGGTGACGGTGGTGTTCGACGCCGAATTCCACCCGGCGGCAGAGGCGGGCGCTCAGTAAGTCCGGCCCTGACCGGCGAACAGTAAGATGGGGGCCTCGCTGATCCGACAGGATCGGGTCCGGGAGGCCCCGGTTCTTGCGGCGTTTCTGCCGGTTGTGGTCTGGCTACCGCCTGCCAAAAAAGCGGTCCCGATCCTCGGGTGTGGCCGCCTCGAAGGCGAGCGCGTCTGCCGCCTCCGCCTGTTCCACGGCCTGCATCCCTTCAATGACGGCAGGCCGCGCACCGACGCGTTGCCGCCAGGCATCGAGGCGAGGAAACCGGCTCGCCTCAAACCCGTGCCGTTCCAGATACAGCGCCCACGGATAGGTGGCGATGTCCGCGATCGAGTAAGCCTCGCCGCCGAGATAGGCGGACTGTTCCAGACGCTGATCGAGCAGGCGATAAAGGCGCTCCGCTTCCCGCCGATAGCGGTCGTAGGCGTAGTCAATGTCCCGGGCTGCAAACGTAAAGTGGTTGAGTTGCCCGAGCATCGGTCCCATGTTGCAGGCCTGTATCATGAGCCACTGGATCACCCCTGATCGCGCAGGCTCGGCTCCGGGCAGCAAGGCCCGGAACTGCTCGGCCAGGTAGATCAGGATCGCAGCAGATTCGAAGATGACGACAGGCGCGTCACTGCTTGCGCGGCGATCGACCAGCACGGGCACCTTGCGGTTCGGGTTCAGCTTCTCGAAGTCTGGCTCGAACTGCCCGCCGCGGAATACGTCGACGTGGCGAAAGGTGTAGGCCTGGCCGATCTCCGCCAGCATGATCGTGATCTTGCGAACATTCGGGCTTGCCATGCCATAAAGCTCGATGGCCGGCTGGCCGTCTGCGCTGGTCATGCGGCGTCTTCCACCGGCCGCGGTTCCCCGAAGGTCACCACCTGGCCCTGTACACGCTTCTGGATTGCAGCGGCCTTGTCGCGCGGGTTGTAGAACTGGCTGTACCACAGCCGGACCTTGCCGTAGGGACCGTCCGCCGGGATCTGCATCGGATTGACGGACGGGGCCTTGTTGGCCCAGATTTCCACGTCCTGGGCAACGGCGTCGCGGCTGGCGCGCTGATACATGCGCGCCGTCTCCAGATCGGTCCGGGCGGCCTCAAGGCTCGGCATCTTGACCATCAGGGCGTGCCAGATGCGTGTCATGCCTTTGCCGACAGGCGTGTGGGCGAGCAGCATGAGCGATGGAAACGCACCGCGCATATCCGACTGGAGAATGGACGGGCCTTCGTACCAGGTGTCGAGCGCCAGCGTGCTGCTTGCGTCCGATGCCAGCGTGCGGTGGCCCGCATCAAAGCGCTGAATCACCTTGTGACCGTCAAAGATATTGTCGAAATACTGATTGTGGAGGCTGCCGTGGATCGGCCCCATGTGGCCGAAATCCGCCATGTTGTCGACGATCTCGACCGCGTGCACGGGCAAGGTGCCGTAGTCGTCGATCAGCCAGCGCACCCAGCCTTCGTTTTCCTTGTCCCAGGGCGCGAAGGCGGGGAGATCCTGATCCGGCTGCTGCCCTTCGGGGTCATGCCACATCCAGACGATCCCGGCGCGCTCGGCAACGGGAAAGGTTTTCAGGCAGGCGGCCTTGGGGATGAAGTTCGGCGAATAGGGAATGTCGTCGCATTTGCCATCGGGGCCGAAGCGCCAGCCGTGGAACGGGCAGCGGATGGACTCGCCCTGAACCTGCTCGCCGTCTCGCACGACATAGGAGGTGGTGTTCTTGGCAAGGTGAGCGCCCATGTGCGGGCAGTAGGCCTCAACGAGGTGCGGCTTGCCGCTCGCCCCGCGGTAGAACACCATTTCCTGACCAAAATAATGCAGAGTTTCAGGCCCCTTGCTGCCGAGCTTTCCGGCATCGCCGATCATGAACCAGCCGCGCGGAAATTCGTATGTGCCAAGTTTGTAATCTGGCGTCGGTGTCATCGGTCCTCTCCCGCTATGTCTGTTTTCCCATAGGGTGCGGTGTGGACGGCTTGCGGACAAGATTGCAGTGCGCACACTCCGGTGTGCAAATTTGCCCGCGACATGCGGGAGACCTCGTGCAAATATTCCCGCATGATCGATTGGGACAATCTGCGCTTCTTTCTGACGGCGGTGCGTGCGGGCAATTACAGCGCGGCAGCGAAGCGGCTGCGTGTCGACCGGACCACCGTGGGCCGGCGGCTGGAGCGGCTGGAGCATCAGGCGGGGGTGCCGCTGTTCGAGCAGGGGGAAGACGGATACCATCCGACGGCGGCAGGGCGGCGGGTGCTTGGCGTTGCGGACCGGATCGAGGCGCTGGTGGCGGAGCTGGAAGCCGGGCTGGAGCGTGAAGCGAAGACGGAGCAGGCGGAGCTTCGAATTTCCGTTGCCACCGAACTCGGGTCCGAATTCATGCCGGAGCTGGCGGAATTCGCGCGAGCCCATCCCCATGTGCAGCTCCGGATCAGCGCATCGAGCGATCCGGAAGAGGACGTCATCACCCGCAAGTGCGAGGTCGGCTTCTGTCTGGTCGACCAGATTCCAAGGCACCTGCGCGGAACGCGCATCGGGACGCTGCGCCAGGCGGGCTATGCGTCAGAGGCCTATCTGGAGGAGCGCGGGCGCGGCCTGCCGCCGCAGGACTATGAATGGGTGCGCTGCTCCAACTCCTCGCGCGTCAGGGCCATGAAACAGTGGGACGATATTTTCTGCCGCACCGTGCGCGTGTCGGCGTACGTGGACAGCTGGCCGGCGCTGCGACGCTCCGTCGAGCAGGATCTGGGCGCGGCCTTCTTGTGGACGTTCGTTGCGGATGGAAATCCGGCCCTGCACCGCGTCACGCCCCTTCACGAGGAGCTTGGCGTTGGCCTGCACCTGCTGGTGCGCGACGACGTGCCGATGGACCAGCCGACGCGGGCGTTCATGTCGGTGATGGTGCCCCGCCTCTCGCAGCGGATAGCGCTGAAACTCCCGGAGGAATAGCCCCTCCTGACGCCAGGGCGGTCAGGAGGGGCCGGGCAGATCAGGCGGCGTAGCGCGCGATGCCGAGGTCGCGGATCTCGATATCCGGCTGAGTGCCGGAGACGGCGTCCGCCAGCACGCGGCCGGAGCCGCAGGCCATGGTCCAGCCCAGCGTGCCGTGGCCGGTGTTGAGGAACAGGTTGGGCACGGGGGTTGCGCCGACGACGGGCGTGCTGTCCGGCGTCATGGGGCGCAGGCCAGACCAGTAGGTGCCGGAGGCGACATCGCCCGCGCCGGGGAACAGGCCGGTCAGCGACATCTCCAGCGTGCGGCGGCGGCGCTCGGGCAGGTCATGGGTGAAGCCGGAGACCTCCGCCATGCCGCCGACGCGGATGCGATCCCCCAGGCGGGTGATGGCGATCTTGAAGCTCTCATCCAGCAGGGTGGACTGGGGGGCCTTGTCCGGGTTCACGATGGGCACGGTGATGGAGTAGCCCTTGACCGGATAGACCGGCAGGCTGAGGCCCAAGGGGGCGACCAGTCTGGGCGTGTAGCTGCCCAGCGCGACGACGTAGGCGTCCGCCACCACATCACCTTTGCTCGTCTGCACCTTGGTGATGCGCCCGCCGCCGAGCTGGATGTTGAGGATGTCGGTGTCGTACTGGAAGGTGACGCCGCCGGCCTCTGCCATCCTGGCCAGCGCGTTGGTGAACTTGAAGCAATCCCCGGTTTCGTCATTGGGCAGGCGCAGGCCGCCGACGAAGGGATCGCTGGAGTGGGCAAGGCCGGGCTCGACTTTGATGCAGCCGGCGCGGTCCAGCACCTCGAACGGGACGCCGCCGGCGCGGAGAACTTCGATGTCCTTGCCGATGCCGTCAAGCTGGGCCTGGGTGCGGAAGAGCTGCAAGGTACCGCGGGCACGCTCGTCATAGGCGATGCCGGTGTCCTGACGAAGCTGCATGAGCAGATCGCGGCTGTATTCGGCAAGGCGCACCATGCGAGCCTTGTTCACGGCGTAGCGGGTTGATGTGCAGTTGCGCAGCATGGCGAACAGCCACGCGTACATGGCGGGGTCCGCATTGGGGCGGATGATGAGGGGCGCGTGCTCCATCATCAGCCACTTGATGGCCTTCAAGGGCACATCCGGCCCGGCCCACGGCGAGGAGTAGCCGGGGGAGATCTGACCGGCGTTGGCGAAGCTGGTCTCGTTGGCCGGACCGGGCTGGCGGTCGATGACGGTGACGGTGTGCCCGGCCTTCATGAGATACCAGGCGGAGGCCACGCCGATGACGCCACTGCCGAGGACTGCAACATGCATGGGTTTAGCCCTTCACTGGGATGGTCTGGCTATGCCCCGATCCATTCCCGGGCGTAGCGGTGCCCGAGGCTGGTGAGGATTTCATAGGGGATGGTCTGGGCGTCCCGCGCCACGTCCTCGACGGACTGGTGCGGGCCGATGAGCTCGACGACGTCTCCCGCCTTCAGCGCGCCTTCGGGCAGGGCGGTGATGTCGAGCGTGATGCTGTCCATGGAGACGCGGCCCGCGATGGGCAGGCGCACGTCGCCGAAGTAGGCCGCGCCGCGATTGCTCAGGTGGCGCAGCCAGCCGTCCGCATAGCCGACGCCGATGGTGGCGATGCGGGTGGGCAGGTTGGAGGAATAGGTGAGGCCGTAGCCGACGCCGCGCCCGGCGGGGACGGTGCGCACCTGAATGATGCGGGCGTCCAGACGGACGACGGGCTCAACCGGCGAGGGCAGGCCCGGGTGGGGCGCTGCACCGTAAAGAGACACCCCCGGTCGCACCAGATCCTGACGGAAGGCAGGGAGGGAGAGGAAACTACCGCCGGAATTGGCGAGCGACCGGGGGGCGGGGGGTAAGCGATTGGCCAGCGCCTCGAACTGGGCGAGCTGGAGGGAATTGGCGGGGTGGTCCGGCTCATCCCCGCAGGCCAGGTGGCTCATGACGAGGACGAGGTTGAGGTCCCGCTGGAAATCGATTTCGCCGAGGAGGGCGTCCATGTCCTCGGGCGCAAGGCCGAGGCGGGACATGCCGCTGTCCACCTGCACGGCGGCATCCAGTGGCCGGCCCATGGACTTGCCCAGAGCAACCCACGCGCGAACCTGCTCGGGCGAGTTGAGAACGGGGATGGCCCCCGTCTCAAGGCATGTCTCCTCGGCACCGGGATAGGCACCGTTCAGGATGAAGAGGCGGGCGTCTGCCGGAAGATGCGGGCGCAGCGAGACGGCCTCGCCGAGGTGGGCAACGAAGAAGTCACGGCAGCCAGCAATGGCAAGGGCCGGGGCGACGCGATCAGCACCGAGGCCATAGGCATCCGCCTTGACGACGGCGGCGGCGCGGGCCGGGGCGACCTGCTGGGCGATGACACGATAATTGGCGCACAGCGCCTTCAGATCGATGATCAGTCGCGCCCCTGCGCCGCCCGTCCATGAATTCTGCATTGCCGTGACTCAAATCCTCAGAACACCACGCAGGGTAATCGAAAATCGTTTGAATAAATTGCCAATCGGCGCAACAAAATGCGCTGGATGACGATTTCGTTGCATTCGATGCGACATGGATGGAACGCAATTCAATGGAACTGGATGCCATCGACCGGAAGATCATCGGCATTTTGCGGGTGAACGGCCGTATCCCCAACAATGAGCTGGCGGCGGAGGTGGGGCTGTCCGCCTCGGCGTGCCTGCGGCGGGTCAAGCTGTTGGAGCAGAACGGGGTGATCCGGGGCTACCGGGCTGTGATTTCGGTGGCCAACGAGCCGGGCGCGCTGACGGCGATCGTGCGCATTACGCTGGACAAGCAGACCGAGGATTACCTCAATCGGTTCGAGGCGGCGGTGCGGCGGCATCCGGAGATCGTGGAGTGCTTCCTGATGACCGGCAATGAGGATTACATCCTGCGGGTGGTCGCCCCCGGCAACGTGGCCTACGAGGCCATCCACAAGGACATTCTCTCGCGCCTGCCGGGGGTGGCGCGCATCCACTCAAGCTTTGCCATTCGCAGCGTGCTGACCTCGTGACACGGCGTCTTGAGGTGGCGTCATGAGGGATGACGCTATATTGTCGGCACGTAATTGAATGGAGGGATTTATGTCTGTCGTGCGGTTTGGAATGATGGCGGGGGTGATGCTGCTGGGTGCGTGCGCAACCCAGCCCGAGGCCAGCTCTGGCGAAGGCGCGGGCGCGCCGGTGCCGCCGTCGGCGGCAGAAGCGCCTGTCGAGCCTGCGGCGGACGAGCAGAAACAGTGCAATGCCGAGGCGGTGCAGACCCTTGTGGGCCAGACGCACACCGAGGCGCTCTCGGTGGATGCGGTGAAGCAGAGCGGTGCGCGCACGCTGCGCGTCATCAAGCCGGGCATGGCAGTGACCATGGATTACCGCATCGACCGGCTCAACCTGGAACTGGACGAGGCCGGCAAGGTGGTTGCGGCGCGCTGCGGCTGACGCCGGGCAAGTGTGATCCGACGGTGTTGAGGGCAGGGGGCGGACGTGGATAATCTTGCGCATACGCTGGTGGGCGCGGCGCTGGGGCAGGCGGGCCTGAAGCGCAAGACCGGGCTCGGCATGGCGACGCTGATGATCGCCGCCAACCTGCCCGATATCGACGCCTTCGGGCTGCTGATCGGCGAGAACCTGGCGTGGCGGCGGGGCTGGACCCATGGGCCGCTCGCGCTGGTGGTGCTGCCGCTCCTGCTGACGGCGGCGATGGTGGTGTTCGACCGCTGGCAGAGCAGGCGGGGCAAACGGCCGGAGGCGCGCCTGCCCGTGCGCCCCGGCTGGGTGCTGGCGCTGGCTTATATCGGCATCCTCTCCCACCCGCTGCTGGATTTCCTCAACACCTACGGCATCCGCTGCCTGATGCCGTTCAGCGAGCGCTGGTTCTACGGCGATGCGCTGTTCATCATTGACATCTGGGTGTGGCTGACTCTGGCGCTGGGTATCTGGTGGTCGCGCCGCAAGGAGCGGCCTGGCGGGAGCCGCCGCACCGGGGCCGTGGGCAGGCCGGCGCTGGCGGCGCTGGTGCTGGTGGCCGCCTATGCCGGGGCCATGGGCGTGGGCAGTGCCGTGGCCGAGCGGTTCGTGACGCGGGACGTTGAAGCGCGCGGGCTGGGGGTGCCGCAGCGGGTGGTGGCAAGCCCGGTGCCGCTGGATCCGTTCAGGCGGGCGCATCGTGTTCGACATGGGGACGGCCTACGGCTTTGGCGACCTGCGCTTTCTGCCGCGCACCCGCTTCACGCCCGAGCCGGGCCTAACGCCGACCAACATGGACAACCCGGCCGTTGCGCTGGCGGCGCGGCAGAGCAAGCCGATGGCGGATTTCCTCTACTGGTCCCGCCTGCCGTTCGTGGAGGTGAAAGAGGGCGCGGGCGGCACGGAGGTCATTCTGGGCGATGCGCGCTACAACCGCCTGCCCGGCGACGGGCGGTTCACCGTTCGCGCCCTGATTCCGGGCGGGATTCCGGGTGGGATTTCAGGGCAGGTTTCAGCGAGGCCCACAGCGCCAGCAGCCCCACAGCCAGCATCACTGACAGAGTAACGCTGTAGAACACCGCGCCGCTTGGCTTCTCAGGGCCGAACAGCAGGTGATCCAGCGTCGGCATCAGGAGGGAGAGAACAAGGCCGCAGAACAGGCCCCAGGCTGCGGCCAGCGGCGCGGGGCCGTGGCGGCGGACAGACAGGGCGGCCGCCAGCATGGCGGCTCCGACCAGCAGTTCATCAAATGCCAGCGGCAGGAAACGGGGATTTCCCCACCAGCGGGCGACCTCGCCGCCTGCAAGCAGCAGCGCGACGATGATGGTGAAGAGACGGAGCTTTGCCATGCAGGAGGTGTTCCATCAGGCGATGGCCCAAGTCAAGCCGGCTGGGTCAGGCCGGGTGGGGGCAAGCTTCGCCTCGCCCCCGTTCCGCCCGTCAGGCCTGCGGTGCCGGCTGTGCTTCCGGCTGCTTCACCGAGACGACGGTGAGCTGGTGCTCCTTGCCGTCCCGCGCGGTCCAGGTGATGGACTGGCCCGGCGACAGGCCGATGAGGGCGGTGCCGATGGGCGTCAGGATGGAAATGCGGCCACTGGCGATGTCCGCATCGCCCGGGAACACCAGCGTGACCGACTTGGTCTCGCCGCCGTCGGACTGGTATTCGATGATCGAGCCCATCTGCACCACATTGGCCGGAACGCTGCCGTTGGGCACCACATTGGCGCGGTCGATCTCGGCCTGAAGCTCCTCGGCAATCTCGGGCGAGCGGTCTTCCACCGCCTCGGCAAGGCCGGTCAGGCGGTCATAATCCAGCTCGCTGAGAACGATCTTGGGCTTGCGGGAGGATTTGCGGGGTTGGGCCATGATGGTTCAGAATCCTTGCAAATGCGAACGAATTGGGACTGGTGAATCCGGAGAGGATGACGACGCGGTTCCGCCGGAGTGGCTGACACTGAACTGAACGCGCCGGGTGTGTGAATGCTTACGGCTGTGAAAAGCCTGACGCCCCATGAGCTTGGGGCGCACGTGCCAAGCTCAGGGGCTTACGATCCCGCGATGGGGCAAATCCGGAAACAGGTGGCACAGCGAATAGTCATGCCTTGAATCTCGGGTGTTTTGAGTTTTTGTCAAGCAAAGGATGTTCCGCGCCAGGGAGGCGGGGGCGCCAGGCTCCCCGGCGAGGTGGGTGCGAGGTGGAGAACAGATAAAAAAAGGCCGCCGATGCGGGGGACATCGGCGGCCAGAGAAGCGGCCTGAGAACAGGGGGGGAATTATTTCAGGCCGCCACCCAGGGTGCGGTACAGGTCAACCAGATTGACGTCCCGCGCGAGGCGGGTGGCAATCAGGCTCTGCTGTGCCGCGAAATGCGTGCGCTGGGCATCCAGCGTTGCAAGGAAGGAGTCAGCGCCGAGGCGATACCGGGCCTCGGACATCTGCAGCAGTTCGGACGCCGCCTTCTCCAGCGACTGCTGGGCGTCCAGCTGTTCATCGATGGTGGCGCGGCGAGCCAGCGCGTCGGCGACCTCGCGGAAGGCGGTCTGCACCGTGCGCTCGTAGTTGGCGACGGCGGCATCGCGCGCCGCCTCGGTTGCGCGCAGGTTGGCGACATTGCGCCCGCCCGAGAAGATCGGCAGCGAGATCGTCGGCGTGTAGGACCAGGTCCTGGTGCCCGCGTCGAACAGTCCGGAGAACGAGCTGCTCATGGTGCCGAACATGCCGGTGAGCGAGATGCTCGGGAAGAAGGCCGCCCGCGCCGCGCCAATGTTGGCGTTGGCGGAGATCAGCTCGTGCTCGGCCGCGCGGACGTCCGGCCGTTGCAGCAGCACCTCCGAGGAGACGCCGACCGGAAGCGCGGCAAGGGTGGACGGAGCCTCGTTGCCCTGCGCGGGCAGGAGGGTCTCCGGCACGGTGGCGCCGACCAGAAGCGTGAGCGCGTTCAGGTCCTGCTGCACGAGGGTGCGCAGGTTGGCGACATCGGACCGGGCGGACTCGTAGCTGGTCTGGGCCTGCCGCACGTCGATCCCCGAGGCCGAGCCGTTGTCGAACCGGGCCTTGATGAGATCGTAGGTCTGGCGGAACGCCTGCATGGTGCGCTCCGCCGTGGCGAGGCGCTGGCGATCCGCCGAGAGGGTGAGCCAGGTATTGGCCGTCTCCGCGATCAGGCTGATGCGGGCGGCGTTGCGGTTCTGCTCGGTGGCGAAGAACTGCTCGAGCGCGGCCTCGGACAGGCTCTGGATGCGGCCGAACAGGTCGATCTCCCACGCCGCGCCGACGCTGGCCGACCAGTTCTCGATGGTGCCGCTGCCGTATAGCTGGGCGGCGGTGCCGCCGGGGCGCTGCTCGGTCATGGTGCCGTCGGCGCTGATGGAGGGCAGGAGTGCCGAGCGCTCGACGCGGTAAATGGCGCGGGCCTGCTCGACGTTCGCCGCCGCGATGCGCAGATCGCGGTTGTTGGCGAGCGCCAACTCGATGACGCCGCGCAGGCGCTCGTCCGTGAAGAACTCCTGCCAGCCGATGTCGGCCACCAAACGCTCCTGGGCGCCGGCGTCGGCGGCTGCGCCCCCCATGGCGGGGAGCGCAGCGGGAACCGCCAGATCCGGGCGCTTGTAGTCCGGGGCGAGGGTACAGCCGCCAAGGAAGATCGCGACGCTCAGCAGCGGTGCGGTTGCGAAGATTTTACGCATGACAGTTGTCCTCATTCGGCCGGTTGCAGCGCCGGTTCGGCATCCTGCCCGGCAGCGCTGGCCTTGCGGTGGAACAGCCTGGTCACCAGCACGAAGAACAGGGGGATGAAGAAGATCGCCAGCACCGTGGCCGCCAGCATGCCGCCGGTGACGCTGATGCCGATGGCGTTCTGGCCGCCCGCACCCGCACCGCTGGACAGGGCCAGCGGGATGATGCCGCCGATGAAGGCGAACGACGTCATCAGGATCGGCCGCAGACGCAGGCGCGCCGCGTGGATCGCCGCCTCGATGAGCGGTTTGCCCGCCTTGCGCTCGGCCTCGGCGAACTCGACGATCAGAATGGCGTTCTTCGCCGACACGCCGACCACGGTGAGCAGCGCCACCTGGAAGTAGATGTCGTTGTAGAGGCCGAACAGGTTGGCCGAGATCAGCGCGCCGAAGATGCCCAGCGGCGCGGCCAGCATGACCGACAGCGGCACCGACCAGCTCTCATAGAGCGCAGCAAGGCAGAGGAACACGAACAGGAGCGACATGACGTACATTGCGTAGGCCTGATCGCCGCTGGCGCGCTCTTCGTAGGACGTGCTGGACCAGGCGTAGCCGACGCCCTGCGGCAGCTTGGCCACCAGCTCTTCCATGGCCTTCATCGCCTCGCCCGAGCTGACGCCCTCGGCCGCCTCGCCCTGGATGTTGAAGGACGGGACGCCGTTGAAGCGCTCCAGACGGGCCGGACCGTACCCCCATTCGGAGGTGCCGAAGGCGGAGAACGGAGCCATCTGGCCGTTTGCGCCGCGCACATGCCATGCGCCCAGATCCTCCGGCGTCTGCCGGTAGGGCTCGTCCGCCTGCATGTAGACCTTCTTCACGCGGCCGCGATCGATGAAGTCATCGACGTAGGAACCGCCCAGCGCGGTCGAGATGGTGTCGTTGACCTCGGCGATGCTGAGGCCGTGGGCGCCGGCAACGGCGGCGTCCACGTTCAGCTTGAGCTGAGGCGTGTCTTCCTGACCGTTCGGGCGGACCGAGCGCAGCAGCGGATGCTGTGCGGCCTCGGCCAGAAGCTGGTTGCGTGCCGCCAGGAACTGGTCGCGCGGCAGGCCGCCCAGGTTCTGGAGCTGGAAGTCGAAACCGTTGGCGGTGCCCAGTTCCATGATGGCGGGCGGGGTGAAGGCGATGACCATGGCGTCACGGTCGCTGCCCATGGCGGCCATGAAGCGGGCGGCCAGTGCCTGCGCGGAATTGTCCTTGCCCGGACGATCCGCCCAAGGCTTCAGACTGATGAAGATGTGACCCATGTTCTGGCCGCGGCCGGCGAAGCTGAAGCCGTTGACGGTGAACACCTGGTCGACGATGTCGGCTTCCTCGGTGAGGAGGTAATTGTTGACTTTGTCGATGACGGCCTGGGTGCGGGTGTAGCTGGAGCCGGTGGGCAGCTGGATCATGCCGATGACCTGACCCTGGTCTTCCTCGGGAAGGAAGCTGGAGGGCAGGCGGGTGAACAGCAGGCCGAGGCCGACGCACATCAGGCCGAACAGCAGCATGGAACGCTTGGGCGTGCGCACGACGCGGGCCACGCCCTTCTCATACTTCACCGTGCCCTTGTCGAACACCCGGTTGAACCAACCGAAGAAGCCGGTGGTCTTGCCGTGATGGCCCTTCTTGACCGGCTTCAGCATGGTGGCGCAGAGCGCCGGGGTGAAGATGAGCGCCACCAGCACCGACAGGGCCATTGCGGTGACGATGGTGACGGAGAACTGGCGGTAGATCACGCCCGCCGAGCCGGCGAAGAAGGCCATGGGCAGGAACACCGCCGACAGCACGAGGCCAATACCGATCAGCGCGCCGCTGATCTCGCCCATCGACTTGCGGGTGGCCTCAAGCGGGGAGAGGCCCTCCTCGGACATGATGCGCTCGACGTTCTCGACGACGACGATGGCGTCGTCGACGAGCAGGCCGATGGCCAGCACCATGCCGAACAGGGTGAGGGTGTTGATGGAGTAGCCCAGAAGCGCCAGCACGCCGAACGTGCCGAGCAGCACCACCGGCACGGCGATGGTGGGGATGAGCGTGGCCCGGAAGTTCTGCAGGAACAGCAGCATCACCAGGAACACGAGCACGACGGCCTCGATCAGCGTCTTGACCACCTGGGTGATGGAGGCGTCGACGAACGGCGTGGTGTCGAGGGGGTAGCTGATGCGCACGTCGGGTGGCAGGGAGACGGAGAGCTGATCGACCGTCTCCTTCACCGCCTCCAGCGTGTCGAGCGCGTTGGCGCCCGGTGCGAGACGGATGGCAAGACCGGCCGCCGGCTTGCCGTTGACCTGGCCGCTGACGGAGTAGTTCTCGCTGCCGATCTCGACGCGGGCAACGTCGGCAAGGCGAACGGTGGAGCCGTCCGCATTGGTGCGCAGGACGATATTGCGGAATTCCTCCGGTGTCGTCAGGCGCGTCTGGGCCGTGACGGTGGCGTTCAGTGCGCGCTCGGCCGTGGCGGGACGGGCGCCGAGCTGACCGGCGGAGACCTGGGCGTTCTGCGCCCGGATGGCGGTCTTCACATCGCTCGTCGTCAGGTTGAACGACTTCAGCTTGTGCGGATCGAGCCAGATGCGCATGGCGTACTGCGCGCCCAGCACCTGGGTTTCGCCGACGCCCGGCACACGGCTGACCGGGTCCTGGATACGGGTGAAGATCATGTCGCCGAGGTCGCCCGACGAGCGGGAGCCGTCCTCGGAATAGACAGTCATCACGGCCAGGAAGTTGATGGTTGCCTTGGCGACGCGCAGGCCCTGCAGCTGCACTTCCTGCGGCAGCAGGGGCGTTGCCAGCTGCAGCTTGTTCTGCACCTGAACCTGAGCGATGTCGGCGTTGGTGCCCTGCTCGAAGGTCAGAGTGATGTCCGCATTGCCCGAGGAGTCGCTGGAGGAGGACATGTAGCGCAGGCCATCAAGGCCCTTGAGTTGCTGCTCGATGACCTGCGTGACCGTGTTCTCAAGCGTTTCCGCCGACGCGCCCGGATAGGAAGCGCTGATGCGGATGCTGGGCGGGGCGACGTTCGGAAACTGCGACACAGGCAGCCGCATCATTGCGAGCAGGCCCATGATCATGATGGAGATCGCGATCACCCACGCAAAGATGGGGCGATCGATGAAAAAGCGGGACATGGACTCTTACCTCGCAGCGTTGCCGTTCAGGGACGCGGCAACAGTCTTCACTGGCGCACCGGGGCGGATCTTCAGGAAGCCATCGACGATGAGCGTCTCGCCCGCCTTCAGGCCATCCGTGATCAGCCACTTGTTGCCAACGGCACGCGCGGCGCTGACGATGCGGGGCTCTACCTTGCCCTCGGCATTCACCAGCATGGCCACGGCCTCGCCGCGCTCGTTGCGGGAAATCGCCTGCTGGGGCGCGAGAATGGCGTCGGACGCGATGCCCTGGGTCAGCTGCGCCTTCACGTACATGCCCGGCAGCAGCAGGCCGTCCGGATTGGGAACCGCGGCGCGAATGACCGCCGAACCGGAGGATGGGTCGACCGACACTTCCGAGAATTTCAAGGTGCCTTCGTGCGCGTACGCCTTGCCGCTCGGCAGGATGATACGGACCTTAGCGGTCTGGGCGTTGCCGCCCTTGATGTTGCCCGACAGGAACGCCTCGCGCAGGGCCATCAGCTCCGCGCCGGACTGGGTGACGTCGACGTAGATGGGGTCCAACGTCTGGATGGTGGCCAGCGCCTGTGCCTGACCCGCCGTGACCAGCGCGCCAGGCGTGAAGGTGGAGCGGCCGATGCGGCCCGAGATGGGGGCCGTGACACGGGTGTATTCCAGATTGATGCGGGCCGTCTGCACCGCGGCCTTGGCAGCGGCGACTTCCGCGGCGGCCTGATCGCGCGCGGCAGCGGCGTCTTCCGCATCCTGCTTGGAGACGGCGTTGATGTTGACCAGCTCGGCGTAACGATCCGCCTTCGCACGCACCGACTTCAGCGTGGCCTCGGCCCGCTTGAGGTTGGCCACGGCCTGATCATGTGCGGCCTGGAAGGGGGCCGGGTCGATCTGATACAGAAGCTGGCCCTTCTTGACCATGGAGCCTTCCTCGAACAGGCGCTTCTGAATGATGCCGCCGACCTGCGGCCGCACGTCAGACACCATATAAGAGGTCAGGCGACCGGCCAGTTCGGTGGTCAGGGCCGCTGATTCGGGCTGGAGCGTAATAACGCCGACCTCGGGGGTCGGCGCTTCTTGCGGCTGTTCCTTGGAGCTACAGGCTGTCAACGCGGCGCCCAGTGCGATTACCAGTGCCAGATGTACCGCTCGCTTAGGTTTACGATCGGTTGAGAGGGTCATAAACAGCAACTCCAAAAAAGAGAATGATCGTTCATTCTTTTATGGTGGCTTTATGCGGCCCCGCTTGGTAAGGGTCAAGAAAAGTTTTCCTCAGGGGAGGGGAAAAATGGTGCGTTGCGAAATGGTCAAGAAAGCGCGCGAAATTCGTGCGGACAAACGGCGTCGGCAAGTGCTGGACGCGGCCAGTGCCTGCTTCCGCGAGGAGGGTTTCCACGGCGCGAGCATGAGCCGCATTGCGGCACGTGCCGAGATGAGCGTGGGTCATATATACCGCTATTTTGACAGCAAGGAGACAATCATCATCGCGCTGGTGCAGCGGGACTGCGCCAAGTTCGATCGATGGTTGAGGCGCATGATTTCCTCGGCGGCGACCATCGAGACGGTCATCGCCAACCTGCGCCGGGGCATGCCCTGGCTGCTGAACCGCGACCGCGCGGCGATCTTTCTGGAAATGCACGCCGAGGCCGGGCGCAACTCGAAGATCGCTGCCGTGCTGACCGAGATGGACCACAACCTGCGCTGCCTGCTGAAGGAGTTGATCGGCCGCGTGCGCCGGACCTCCCAGTCCGGACCGGAGGAAGTGACCGACGTGACGATCGAGGTCGTGCTGCTTCAGCTTCAGGGCGTTGCCGCGCGCGTGACCCTCAATCCCAACCTGGACCGGAGCGTCTTTCTGGAGGGCTTCGAGCGGGTGGCGCTGGCGGTGCTGGCGCCGGAGGCCAGCGCGCAATGCGTGCTGAAGGAAGCGGGGAAGGCGGGCTGAACTGCCTGCGGTTGAAGCGGCAGAGTTGTAAGGCTGGTTTTACATTTCCGGAATTAGCTTGGCCGTAAGTCATTGATTTTACGTAATGGCACACTTCTTGCTTTTTGTTAGCAAAATTTTTGTTAACAAAAAGGGAAAGCTCGTGAACCTGAAACTGTTACTGTGTGCACTGGGACTGGCCATTGCAGGAGCCGGCACCGCAAATGCCACGTTGATTACGAAGCACTGGGGCTTTGAAGCACAGACGAGTGGTCCGATCAGCCACCATAAAGGCTATTTCTCTTATCAGTATAACACTGAAACACAGGATGCCGAACTTACCGCGATCGATTTCGCGCTGGGCGACTATGTCTTCTCGCTGGACGACGTGTTGTTCGACATCGACTCCAGCTTCATTCTCCTGGGGGGCAAGATCAATCGTATCAACGGTGTCACGCCCAATACGAACGACTTTTATCTGCTTTTCCTGCCCGGTCAGGGGTTCGCTTCCTTCCATTATACTCAGGCAGGCTGGAATGCCATCGACAGGGTAACTCCTGTGGTGACGGAGCTTGCAGGGCCGCCGGTGACAACCAATCCCGACCCGGTGGATGTTGCCGAACCGGGAACGCTTGGTTTGATCGGGGCGGGTCTGGCCGGTTTGGCGCTGGCCACCCTGCGCCGCCGCAAGGCCGCTGCCTGAGCCATTCGGCTTGGAGAATGCAGGCAAAAAAGCGCCCCGGTCGGTGACGGCCGGGGCGCTTCGCGTTGCAGGGACTGGTTGAACCGGTTCAGTCCACCAGACGCCAGCTGAGCGCCTCGCCCGCCTTCAAGGGGATGATGACCTCGCCGTTCGCATAGGGCAGGGTGGCGGGCAGCTTCCAGGTCTCGCGCACCAGCGTGACGGTCTTCTCGTTGCGCGGCAGGCCGTAGAAGTCCGGCCCGAAGTGGCTGGCAAAGCCCTCCAGCTTGTCGAGCGCGCCGGCTTCCTCGAACGCGGTGGCATAGAGCTCCATCGCTGCGGGCGCGGTATAGGAGCCGGCGCAGCCGCAGGCGGCTTCCTTAGCCTTCTGGGCGTGGGGGGCGCTGTCCGTGCCGAGGAAGAAGCGCGGATTGCCGGACGCGGCGGCTTCCAGCAGCGCCTCGCGGTGGATGCCGCGCTTCAGGATCGGCAGGCAGAAGAAGTGCGGGCGGATGCCGCCGACCAGCATGTCGTTGCGGTCGAACAGGAGGTGGTGAGCGGTGATGGTCGCGCCCAGATTGTCCGGGCCCTGCATCACGAACGCCGCGGCTTCCTTCGTGGTGATGTGCTCGAACACCACCTTGAGGTTGGGCAGGCGGACCAGGAGCGGCGAGAGCACGCGGTCGATGAACACGGCCTCGCGGTCGAAGATGTCGACCTCGGGGTCGGTCACCTCGCCGTGAACCAGCAGCGGCAGGCCATGCTCGGCCATGGCGGCAAGGGTTTCATCAACCTTGCGGATGTCGGTGACGCCGGAGGCGGAGTTGGTGGTCGCGCCCGCTGGATAAAGCTTGAGCGCTTGCACGAGGCCGCTGGCCTTGGCCTTCTCGATCTCCGACGGCGGGGTGTCGTCGGTCAGATAAAGGGTCATCAGCGGCTCGAAGTCGCTGCCCTCGGGGCGGGCGGCCAGAATCCGCTCGCGGTAGGCAAGCGCCTGCTCGGTGGTGGTGACCGGCGGGACGAGGTTGGGCATGATGATCGCCCGGCCGAACTGGCGGGCCGTATAGGGCAGGACGGCGGCCAGCGCCTCGCCGTCGCGCACGTGGAGGTGCCAGTCATCCGGTTGCGTGAGGGTGATCCGGTCCATGACCATCTCCTGCCTTATGGTGCCGCGTCTTGCCGAGTCTTCGGGTTGGGGGGCCGTGTAGCCTGCCTTGCCCTGAAACGCTAGAGTTCCTGTAACAGCCGCGCAGCCGGAGAACGGCATTGCCGGAACTGGCGGGGGAGAGGCGCAATGACGAAGCGCAGCGGGCCGCTTGCGGGCCTCAGGATCATAGAGTTCGCCGGGATCGGCCCGGGGCCGTTCTGCGGCATGCTGCTGGCCGACCTGGGGGCGGAGGTGGTGCAGATCGACCGGCCGGGCGGGGCCATGGCGGCCTACGCCGTTGCCGACCATCGGCGCAATTTCCTCAACCGGGGCAGGCGCTCGCTGGTGCTGGACCTGAAAAGCCCGGATGGTCTGGAGACGGCGCTGAGGCTGGTGGAGCGGGCCGATGCGGTGATCGAGGCCAACCGGCCGGGCGTGGCCGAGCGACTAGGCATCGGGCCGGAGGTGTGCCTGGCGCGCAATCCCCGGCTGGTCTATGGCCGGGTGACGGGTTGGGGGCAGAGCGGCCCGCTGGCCGAGTGGGCGGGGCACGACATCAACTATATAGCGCTGGCCGGGGCTCTGCATGTATGCGGACGGGACGGCGAGAAGCCCGCCATCCCGCAGAACTTCGTTGCCGACATGGGCGGCGGCGGGCTGTACCTCGCCTTCGGCATGGTGGCGGCGCTGCTGGAGGCCCGCCAGTCCGGGCAAGGGCAGGTGGTGGACGCGGCCATGATCGAGGGGACGGCTCTTCAGCTCGCGGTCGTCCTCACCCAGCGCGCGCTCGGCCAGTTCGACGACCGGCGCGGGGCCGGCTTCACCGGCGGCAGCGCCCCCTTCTATGATGTGTATGAGACCAAGGACGGCGGGTATCTGGCCGTTGGCGCGATCGAGCCCGCCTTCTACCGGACTTTCCTGCGGGAAACGGGGCTGGCGGACCCGGAGTTCGATGCCCAGTGGGACCGGGCGCGCTGGCCCGCGCTCAAGGAGAAGGTGGCGGCGCGGCTGAAGGAGCGCACCCGCGACGACTGGATGACGGCGTTCAGCAGCGAGGCCTGCGTGGCGCCGGTGCTCTCCCTTGCGGAAGCGGAGCACCATCCGCACATGGCGGCGCGCGGCGTTTTCATCCGAGACGGGGATATCATGCAGCCCGCGCCGGGTCCGCGGTTCAGCCGTACTCCGGGTGCAGTCGGTGCGCCGCCGCCCCGGCCGGGTGCGGATGGGGAGGACGTGCTGCGCGACTGGGGCGTGGAGGCCTGATGCCGCGCTCAAGCGCCAGGGCATGGCAGGGTTGCAGGCTTTGAGCGTATCGGTTCGCGGGTTGGTGCGTTAACGTCGGGTATGATTTTCACCGATATCGCAACTCGTACCTATAACCACGGCTGGCGGCTCGACCCGATCGTGCGCAGCCTGCTCGACACGGACTTCTACAAGCTCCTGATGCTCCAGATGATCCGGGGCCTCTACCGCGACGTGGACGTCACTTTCTCCCTCATCAACCGGACGGCGTCGGTGCGGCTGGCGGACGTGATCGACGAGGGGGAGCTGCGCGCCCATCTGGACCATGCGCGCACGCTGCGCTTCAGCCAGAAGGAGTTGATCTGGCTGGCAGGCAACAGCTTCTATGGCCGCAAGCAGATCTTCGAGCCGGACTTCATGGCCTGGCTGGCCGACTTCCAACTGCCAGACTACGAGCTGACGAAGGAAGACGGACAGTACCGGCTCTCCTTCCACGGACCGTGGACGCACACGACAATGTGGGAGATTCCGGCCCTCAGCATTGTGAATGAACTGCGCTCCCGCGCTGCCGTGCGCGGCATGGGGCGCTTTGCCCTCGATATTCTCTATGCGCGGGCAAAGGCGCGTCTGTGGGAGAAGATCGAGCGGCTGCAGCGCCTGCCGGACCTGCGGCTGTCCGATTTCGGCACCCGCCGCCGCCATGGCTTTCTCTGGCAGAACTGGTGCATTGCCGCGCTGAAGGAGGGGCTGGGCAGCAAGTTCATCGGCACCAGCAACGTGCTGCTGGCCATGGAAAACGACCTCGAGGCAATCGGTACCAACGCGCACGAGTTGCCGATGGTGCTGGCGGCGCTGGCGGCCTCGGACGAAGAGCGGCTAGAGGCTCCCTACCGGGTGCTGCAGGACTGGCAGAGCTACTACAGCGGCAACCTGCTGGTGGTGCTGCCCGACGCCTTCGGCACTCACGCCTTTCTGGAACGCGCACCAAGCTGGGTGGCGGACTGGACCGGCTTCCGCCCGGATTCCGCGCCGCCGATCGAAGGCGGTGAGCGCATCATGCGCTGGTGGCAGGGCAAGGGAGCCGACCCGAGGGAGAAGCTGCTGGTGTTCTCCGACGGCATGGACGTGGACGCCATCGAAGAGGCCTACCGGCATTTCGACGGCCGGGTGCGACTCAGCTTCGGCTGGGGCACCAACCTGACCAACGATTTCGCGGGTTGCGCCCCGGATGACCGGCCGGGGCTGGAACCGATCTCGCTGGTCTGCAAGGCAACAAGTGCCAACGGCCGCCCGGCGGTCAAGTTGTCCGACAATCCGGCCAAGGCAACCGGAGACCGGCAAGAAATAGCGCGCTATGTGCGCCTGTTCGGCGAGTCGGGGCGGGCTGAACGGCAGGTCAAAGTCTGAACATGCACTGCATGGTTGTTACTAAAGACCAGTTTAACACGTCTCGTGCCCGTTTCAGGCGAATGATCTTTGACAGCCGCGCTTAATCCTGTTCTGTTCCGTGTTCATGTGCGCAAAGCGGACTATCTAGCAATCACCGTGCATCTGCTCTGTGTTTCGGGCAGGCACCTTAAAAGTCGATAAGCGGATGTGGCCGTAAGAGAGATATGACGTTAGCCCAGATCAACGACCGTCGCTTCGAGCTGCTCGTCAAGGCCGTGGTCGATTACGCAATCTATATGCTGGATCCCCAGGGTCATGTGGTCAGCTGGAATTCCGGCGCGCAGCGGATCAAGGGCTATAGTGAGGCCGACGTCGTAGGGCGTCACTATGAGATGTTCTTCACGCCCGAGGACCGGGATTGCGGCACACCGGACTTTGCCCTCGCCAACGCGCTGAAAAACGGCCGACACGAGGCGGAAGGCTGGCGCGTGCGCAAGGACGGCACCCGCTTCTGGGCGAGCGTGGTGGTTGATTCCATCCGCGATGACAACGGACAGCACCTCGGCTTCGCCAAGGTGACCCGCGACATGACGAGCCAGCGCAATGCGCAGCTGGCGTTGTCCCTGACGCGGGAACAGCTGGCGCAGGCACAGAAGATGGAAGCCATCGGCAAGCTGACCGGCGGCGTGGCGCACGACTTCAACAACCTGCTGATGATCATCAACGGCTATGCCGACATTCTGCGCCGCCGGCTGGAGGCGCCCGAGGATGTGACGGCGATCGACACCATTCGGCACGCTGCCCAGCGAGGGCGCAACCTGACGCGCCAGCTGCTCGCCTTCTCGCGGCGGGAGCCGCTCAATCCGGTGGTGATGGACCCGGCGCGGAAGATCTCCGAGATGAGAGACCTGATCACCGGATCGCTGCGCGGCGATCTGGATCTGGAGATCGAGCTGCCGCCGGTGCTTCATCCGGTGCGCATCGATGCCGGTGAATTCGAACTGGCCATGGTCAATCTGGCGATCAACGCGCGGGATGCCATGCCGCAGGGCGGGCGGCTGACGATCAAGGCACAGAACGTCGCGCTGCCCAACGGCGATGCGCCGCACTTGCGCGGGCAGTTCGTCTCCATTGCCATCAGCGATACCGGCACCGGCATTGCGCCCGAGCATCTGAGCAAGATCTTCGACCCGTTCTTCACCACCAAGGACGCCAAGAACGGCTCGGGCCTCGGCCTGCCGCAGGTTTACGGATTTGCCGCGCGTTCGGGCGGAACCGTGACGGTAAACAGCACCCTCTGGAAGGGGACGACCTTCACCATCTATCTGCCGCGGGCGAACGCGGGGCTGGAGAAGGCCAGAGCGCCGGAAGCGCCGGAGTTGCGGGAACTTCCGGGCGGGACGGCCCTCCTGGTGGAAGACAATCAGGACGTGGCCACCGTCACTGCCAGCATGCTGCACGAACTGGGATATCAGGTCGTGCGGGCAGCCAGCGCATCGGACGCGCTGGAACACCTGCGAGCCGGTGTGCGAGTGGACTTCATGCTGAGCGACATCATCATGCCCGGCAGCATCAACGGAGTGGAGCTGGAAGACATCGTGCGGCGAAACTATTCGCTGGTGCCGGTGCTCCTGATGACCGGATGCAGCGACAACGCCCTGCAGCAGAATCTGGAGCGGCCGGTTCTGCGCAAGCCGTTCGATATCGAGATGCTGCGCCAGGCCCTGTTCAACATGGTCTATGACAGCACGGTTGCTGCGCAGGCCTGAGCGGCACGCGATGCGGTCAGGTGAGAGGCCAGCTCAGGCCTCTTGCGCTGCCTGTTCTTCCTTGCGGCGAATGCGGGGTGACTCTGACGGGACGGACGGCGCAACGACGACGCGGTTCCGCCCCTCGGACTTGGCCTGATAGAGAGCCTGATCCGCCAGGCGGATCAGGACTTGCGTGTCCGCCTCGGGGAACTGACGGGTATCAACGACGCCGATGCTCGCGGTGATACGGCGCTCGGCGGTGCCGAAGATCATGGACATGTTCGCGCCGGCCAGATGACGGCGGGTGCGCTCAGCGAGGGCGTGCAGTTCCTCGCCGCTTTTGCCGGGAATGATGGCGCAGAACTCCTCGCCGCCGAGCCGGGCAATGATGCCGCCCTCCTGCCGCAGGCTGGTCAGCAGATCGGCGATGCGCTGAAGGGCGTGGTCGCCCACATCATGGCCGAAGGTATCGTTGATTGACTTGAAGTGATCGATATCGATCAGCATTAGCCCGACACAGCCGCCGCTCGTCTGGAGGGAGCCCAGTTCCTTGCGGAACCGCTCGGTCAGACCGCGGCGGTTGTAAAGTTTGGTGAGTGGATCGGTTTCCGCCAGCACCATCAGCTCGCTCTGGCGCGCGCGGGCCTGGTCGCGCTCTGCGCGCAGGTTGGCAAAGCTGCGCGTGGCGACATAGGACAGCCAGAGGGTCTGCATGGCCCCGGCGATCATGACGAGCAACTGGTCGCTCAGGACATCGCTGGAGAGGCCGAAGGTGTTCTGGAACGACGACGCCACGGCCAGCACGGGCAGGATCCATGCCAGCGCGAAATCCTTTGCCGCTTCGCTATTCTTCACGACGCCAATGATCAGAGCCACCACCACCAGGCACATGAGGACGATTGTCGTGAGCGAGTACAGGGACGCGATCAGCGTCGCAGTGCCCGGCGGCGCGAACGCCCAGAGGACGGCCAGGGCGAGCCCCAGTGCCGTTGCGCAATGAAAAAGGGCGGTGAACCATCTGGGCAGGACCCAGTCTTCCAAGGCAGCCAGCATGTACTGGCTTGCAAGAATGATCGCCAGCGTGGCCAGAAGGGCGATAAGGCGAACGGTGGCCTCGCCGGCGAGGCCTGGCGCAAACAGAAGCATGAGCTGGGTCCAGACCAGGCCCCATACGAACATGCTGGCGAGCCAAGCGGCATGCCAGTACACGGCCTTGTAGCCGCTCACCGCCGCCAGAAGCATGTTGTAGACGAAGGAGGCGGCGATCAGGCTGAGAGTGGCGCCGACGAGCAAGGCAGTCAGGCTGACGGTCAGGCCCATTTGCGAAATCGTCGAGAGCTGCATGCGCAGCACTTTGTATGCGGCAAGGCGATCCAGCCCGATGGTGACCGCCTCGAGCGGGGCCGTGTGGCGGCTGGTATTGAAGGCGATGTGCCCGTTGGGGCGCCAGTAGGACCCGTAGTCGCCCTTGCGAACCTGATGGCTTTCAACCGAGCCGTCTTCAAAATGGAAATTGACCCGGAGCGTTTCGAAGCGGGTGGAGCGTATGGAGATGGACCAGTCTGGCCAAGCCTGCTGCTCGGGCGTCAGCTGGTGGCGCAGCCAGACCCACCGGTCGGTGTAGCTGGCTGGATGGCCTTCACATTCATAGCTGGCACCGCGCGCTTCTGCCGGAGTCAGGGCCGAGGATGTGGTGGTGTGGCAGATGTCGAGGCTGGCGGGCAGGTGCAGCGTTACCCGCGACGGAATTGAAATGGCGCTGATTACCAGAATGAACGCGAGCAGCCACAGCAGCCGGACCTTGGCCGACGTGATCGCAAGGGCCTCGGTCAACCGATGCATCAGCTGTGATGTCGTAAGGCCTGCCACTTTACTTTCCTGACTTCACCTTGCCGCTTGCAGTTACGACGCTAAACCCCGGACCGACACTTCATTGCCTATACCAAAAGGACAAGACAACGAATATCGTGACGGTACGCTAGGATGTCACACCCGCGAGCAAGACCTTGGCGTGCCAACTCAAACCGCCGTGCCCCCAGTATGCCAGAAGGTTTAAGCGGCGCGGTTCGACGCGCTTTGCAAGACCAGACACCGTAGACTAGTCCAAATTTATTGATAATTGCTTGCTCGCGGCCGGAATATTCTCCTTCTGCGTCAAGGGATCGGTCTTGAAATTCATACGTTACCTTCGAGGAACTTCCCTAGGGGAAACTTGGGGGATTTTCCGGGTGACTGCCGACTGACGGGGTCTGGCAAGCCCCGGAGCACCGGGGGCGCGAGCTGAACGGTACCGGCCGAGCAGCGTTTACAGCTCGGGTGTTTCCACTCTGATGGAGGCGGCATGCGGTTGCGTATTCAGCTCGATCCCAACCAGCGGGTGCGCTGCGCCTCTGTAATTCTGTCATGCGCTCTTGCCCTGGGGCTGGCTGCCTGCGGCGAGGATGAGGCGCCGCCTGCACCGCCGCCGCCCGAAGTCGTGGCCCAGGTGGTCAGGACGAGCCCCGTTCCAAACATTGTTGAACTGCCCGGCCGTCTCCAGGCTGTGCGGACCGCCGAGGTGCGGGCCCGCGTAGACGGCATTGTAGAGCGCCGCATGTATGTGGAAGGCACGGACGTGAAGGCCGGAGCGGTGCTGTTCCAGATCGACCCCCGGCCTTTGAAGGCCCGGCTGGACGCGGTACAGGCCACGTTGCGCCGGGCGCAGGCGGAAGCCACGAATGCCGCGCGCGACGTTGCGCGGTTCGAGCCGCTGGTGGCGCGCAACGCTATCAGCCGGCAGGAGTTCGACGCGGCGCAGGCGCGCCTGGCCCAGGCGGAAGCAGACGTGGGATCGGCGAAGGCGCAGGTTGAACAGGCGCGGCTGGATCTGGGATATGCAACTGTCACTGCACCGATCAGCGGACGGGCGGGCCGGGCGCAGGTGACGGAAGG
This sequence comes from Pedomonas sp., assembly GCF_036515995.1. NCBI lineage: Bacteria > Pseudomonadati > Pseudomonadota > Alphaproteobacteria > Sphingomonadales > Pedomonadaceae > Pedomonas > Pedomonas sp. The sequence goes on from NZ_DATBUP010000095.1 coordinate 31,142, forward strand.
CGCTCTTGTCAGCGCGTCGCAAGGCACGCTGATGGCAACGGTCGAGCAGTTGGACCCGATCTACGTCAACTTCTCCCAATCGAGCAGCAAGCTGCTTGAGTTGCGCAAGGATCTGGACACCGGGCGGCTGCGCATCCCCGATCTCAAAAGCATTCGGGTAACCCTGCTGCTCGAGGACGGCACCGCCTACGGCGAGGCGGGCCGCATCAACTTCCTCGACATGGCGGTCGATCCCGGAACCGGGACGGTCAGCCTGCGCGCCGAGATCCCGAACAAGGAGCGCGTGCTGCTGCCCGGCGAATTCGTGCGCGCCCGGGTGGAGGCGGGCACCAACCCAAACGGCATCGTCGTACCGCAAAAGGCGGTCCAGCTTTCCAGCGGCGGCGCAACCGTGGTGGTGGTGGGCGAGAACAATGCGGTGGCGGTCCGCCCGGTCAAGCTGGGTGATCTGTTCGGCGAGGACTGGATCATCGAGGAGGGATTGAAGCCCGGTGAGCGTGTGGTTGTGGAAGGCCGCATGAAGGTGCAGCCGGGCATGACCGTGCGCGTGGCCGAGGCGTCCGCCGCCGCCACGGCCCCGAATGCGGGCGCGGCATCCGGCACGAACTCCGGTGGGGCACCGGCAGGGAACAAGACCCAGGGTCAGGCCCCCGTGCCCGATAAGAATTAAGGGGCTGATCGCAGGGGCCGGGTACAGCAGGAGGTCGGGAAAGGGCCAATGTTCGCACGTTTCTTCATTGACCGGCCCGTCTTCGCCATTGTGATCGCGTTGGCCATCACCATTGCCGGTATTCTGGCGGTTCGC
>NZ_DATBUP010000096.1:0-7231 GCF_036515995.1 Pedomonas sp.
GCGCGGCCTTTTCTTTTGTCCGGATTCAGTAGGCGCGGCGGCTGACGACAGGCGCGACCCGACAAACGAAGGGGAGGTGCAGGAGGGTTGAGACCCTCCTGCGAATAGAAACCATCAATGAAAATAATGTAATAACAAAAAGGCCCGGCGGTGAGCCGGGCCCTTCTGGTGTGTATGTCAGTCAGGAAGCGCGTCAGGCCGCCTTTTGCTGGCCGTAAGAGGCGAGCAGGGCGTAGAGCGCATCGCTCGAGGACGAGCCGCGCAGCTTGGCCAGGGTGGCCTGATCACGGAACAGGCGCGACACGCGCGCCAGCGCCTTCAGGTGTTCCGCTCCCGCTTCCTCCGGCGCGAGCAGGAGGAAGACGAGATCGACCGGCTTGCCGTCCAGTGAGTCGAAGTCCAGCGGCGTCTCCAGTTGCATGAAGACACCCATGACCGAGGTAAGGCCGGCCAGCTTGGCGTGGGGAATGGCGACGCCCCCGCCAAGGCCGGTCGAGCCCAGACGTTCACGTTCCAGAATCGCTTCCAGGATGCGGCGTTCATCCATGCCGAGCAGTTTCCCGGCCTGGGCCGCAAGGGATCCCAGCAACTGTTTCTTCGATGTGACTTTGACACCGGCAACTACAGCGCCGGGGACAAGCAGATCCGCGAGTTCCATGTCTGTCTTTCTCGCTCTTCAATCGTCCGCCCGTATCAAGGGGCGGGGCTCGAGAACCCTGAGGGCAGCTGGTCAGGCCGGTTCGGGCTGACGCTCAGACTGCGGTTCTACCCAGCCAATATTACCGTCTGTACGGCGATAGACCATAGCCAGTTGGCCATTGCCAGCATTTCGGAACAACAGGGCCGGTGTTTGTCGCATATCCATCAGCATGACCGCATCCGAAACGGAAACCTCGGGAATATGTTCCTGCGTTTCTGCAACGATAACCGGATGTTCTTCCTCGACTTCCTGCTCCTCCGGCGTTGACTGGAGCACGGTGTGCGCGGCGGGCGACAGGACGATGTCCCGCTCGACGCCGTTATGATGATCCTTCAGGCGGCGCTTGTAGCGGCGCAGCTGCTTCTCGAGTCGTTCTGCGGTGAAATTGAACGCAACATAGGGGTCGAAATCACTGGCCTCGGCCTTCAGGAACACGCCCTGACGCAAGTAAACCTGACAATCCATGCGGAAGCCGTGTCCGCGCGCATCTCGTGCAAGGGTAACAGTCGCGCTAATCGCTCGGGGAAAGTACTTTTCAGCCAGTTGCTGAAGGCGTGTCTCCACGTGGGTGGGGAAGGCATCACCCACATCGACCTGATGACCAGAGACGCGAATATCCATAGCACTCTCCTTGGTTGGTTCGGCCCTGTCCCACGAAATTGGACAGTGCCTGTTGGCGAGTGGCGGGCCTTGAGTGTCCACCACCCGCAAAGAGAGATGTCGTGACGGAGGGAGCGTCTTGCAAGACCAGTGCGCCCCGGTCCGTCAACTGGCGAAGCGGATCTCGTCCAACGGGTCTCAGCGACCGTTGTGCTGACCTGCTTCCAACATCTTGAGCCTCCGACGTTGAACGCTCGAGGGGATCTTCAGTGCTTCGCGATACTTTGCCACGGTTCGGCGGGCGATGTCGAACTTCTCTGCAACGAGAATCTCGACCAGCTTGTCGTCGGACAGGATGGCGTCCGGTTTTTCCTGATCTACCAGTTCCTTGATGCGCTGCTTCACGGATTCGGCCGAATGGGCGTCGCCGCCGTCGGCGGACTGAATGGCCGAGGTGAAGAAGTATTTCAACTCGAAGACGCCGCGCTGGCAGGAGAGGAACTTGTTTGCCGTCACGCGCGAGACGGTCGATTCGTGCATGCCGATCACCTCGGCGATGTGCCTGAGGTTCAGCGGCTTCAGGCCGCGCACGCCGGTCTCGAAGAACTCCTCCTGCTGGCGCACCAGTTCGGTCGCCACCTTCAGGATGGTGCGGGCGCGCTGGTCCAGCGCCTTCACCAGCCAGTTGGCGGACTGCAGGCACTCGGACAGGAACGTGCGCTCGGTCTTCGAGGCGCGGGAGTTCAGCTCGGAATAGTAGGTGCGGTTCACCAGCAGGCGGGGCAGGGTGGCAGTGTTCAGCTCCACGCTCCACTTGCCCGAGGCCAGCTTGCGCACGAAGATGTCCGGCACCACGGTCTGCAGGCTCTCGCCCCCAAAGGCGAGGCCCGGCTTGGGGTTGTACCCGCGCAGCTCGCGGATCATGTCGCTCAGGTCTTCCTGATCGACACCGCAGATGCGCCTGAGCGCGGCCAGATCGCCCCGGGCCAGCACGTCCAGATTGTTCAGCAGTGCTTCCATCGCCGGGTCGCAGCGATCCGCCTCGCGCGCCTGCAGCATCAGGCATTCACCCAGCGTCCGGGCGCACACACCCACCGGATCGAAGGTTTGCAGCACCTTCAGCACGCCCAGCGCCTGCTCGGGCGGCACGCCAAGACGCTCGGCTGCCTCTTCCACCGGCTCGGTCAGGTAGCCGCTCTCGTCCACCAGATCGATGAGATAGGTGGCGATGGCGAGGGACTGCATGTCGCTGAAGGCGGTGCGGGCCTGCTCGTGCAGGTGGTCGGTCAAGCTCAGGGATTCGATCAGCAGGCCGTCGATGCCCGGCATGTCGTCGTCCGGCAGACCGCCGCCGACCGCGCCCTGCCCATTCAGGCTGAGCATGGACTCCGGGCCGCCTTCCAGACCGTCGCCCATGCGGTCGGCGGCGCTGTCATGGTGGTAGATCTCGGAATTGATATCCATGTCCAGCGGGGCGTCGTTGCCGTCCGCCATGCCGCCGCCCAGCAGGGTATCGGCCGTAATGACATCGCCGCCATCAAAGGACGCATCGAAGGACGCGTCGCCATCAAGAGCCATGCCGTCCGGCGCTTCCGCGCCGTCGAAGCGCTCTCCCTGCGGTTCGGCCAGTCCCAGTTCGTGAGCGTCCGGTCCGTCGTTGTCCGGCGAATCCAGAAGAGGGTTCTTCTCCACTTCCGCCGCAACGAAGCTCTCCAGTTCCAGGTTGGTCAGCGCCAGAAGCTTGATCGCCTGCTGCAACTGGGGAGTCATCACCAGCTGCTGGCCTTGGCGGAGGTCGAGGCGAGGTCCCAGAACCATGGGCGAGCGATGCGTCCCTTCGGCTAGAGCGAGAAATGCTCGCCGAGGTAAACCCGGCGAACCTGCGGATCGGCGACCAGTGCCTCGGGCGTGCCCTCGAACAGCACCTTGCCGTCATAGATGATGCAGGCGCGATCCACGATGTCCAGAGTTTCGCGCACGTTATGGTCGGTAATCAGCACGCCGATGTCACGATCTTTCAGGTGAGCCACCAGATCGCGAATGTCGGCGATTGAAATGGGGTCGATGCCCGCGAACGGCTCGTCCAGCAGCATGATGGACGGCGCGGCGGCCAGCGCCCGGGCAATCTCCACGCGGCGGCGCTCGCCGCCCGAAAGAGAGAGGGCGGCGGACTTGCGCAGCCGGGTGATGGAAAACTCGTCCAGCAACTGGTCGAGCCGGGCCATGCGCTCGTCCCGATCCTTCACCACCACTTCCAGCACGGCAAGGATGTTCTCCTCCACCGTCAGGCCGCGGAAGATCGAGGTCTCCTGCGGCAGGTAGCCAAGGCCGAGCCCGGCGCGGCGGTACATGGGCAGGCGGGTGATATCCAGCCCGTTCAGCTGGATACGGCCCTGATCCGGCAGCACCAGGCCCATGATCGAATAGAAGCAGGTGGTCTTGCCCGCGCCGTTGGGGCCGAGCAGGCCCACCACCTCGCCCCGGTGCACCGAGAGCGAGACATCGCGCAGCACGGCGCGGTTGTCATAGGATTTGGCGATGGAGACAACGTGCAGGCCGGTCTGCGCCGCCGTGGCGGCTTCCGCCCCACCGGTTTGGGTTTCCGTGCCGAGAGTTGCTTCCATCATGGTTCACCGTCGCCTTACGCCATGGCTAGAATAGTAAGTTTAACAAAAGGTATGGGCCATCAAAGCTGGCCCAGAATATGCATGAGTCAGCCCGAAGGAAAGGCGGCAATGGGCGAATTTCGCCCCTTTAGAGCAGCTTTCGAGCAGGGTGGTACACCCTGCGCTGAACAAAAGTGCGACCAACGAAGAGTCCAGAGCCGCGATCTGATGCAATCAGATCGGAAAAGGCTCTGATCTGCGTGAATTCAGCGCTGCCCGGTCTTGGGTCCCCCGGCGCCGGATACTCTGTCGCCTGATTACTGACTATTCGTCTGATCGTCACGCGGCGGCACGACGAATCGGCCCGTCACGCGGCTGGAGGACTGGCCGGCCACGGCGGGCGCGCCGTCCAGGCGCATCACGCCGGACTCCAGGTTCACCTGCAGCCGGTCGCCGTTCAGCGTGGAGTCGCCCTTGGTCAGCCTCACGTTGCCCACCAGCGTGATCTGGCGCTGCCGCACGTCATAGATGCCGTAGTTGCCCACCGCCCGTTCGGACGGAGAGGTCAGCCGCACGTTGCCGTTGGCGTCGATGCGCTGAATGACGAGGCTTTCGGCCTGTCCCCGATCGTAATAAACGCGCACCGTGTTGGCCTCCAGCGTCATGTCGGCCTGATCGACCTTCACGTTGCCCTGGAACAGCGCCAGGTTCTCGCGGTCGCGCACCTCGATGCGGTCGGCGTTCACGTCGATCGTTGCGTTCGTGTCGTGGCGCTTCAGCGCGGAGATGCCCTGGGCCTGAGCCGCCTGAGCCCCCAGAACCGTTCCGCCCGAGACCGCCATCGCGGTCATAGCTGCCAGCCACCAGCGCATGTTCGTCCTCTTATCCGTTACGACCCCGGTGCACTTACGACCTCGGGGTGATCCGCATGTGGGTGCGGCCCTCGAAAACCACGGTTTCCTTCTCGATGTCAGCGCGGAAGCGCTGCGCCTTGAAGGTGCCGAGCGGGCCGTTACCCTCAACGCCTGCCGATCCGTAAGCGACTTTGCCCGGCAGGTCCACGACGGCATCGCGTGTGGTCAGGTGATAGCCCCGTTCGGTCGTCAGGACCAGCGGGCCCGTCACCTTCAGCTGTTCCTGTTCCAGATCATAGCTGCCCCGCTCGGCGTTCACCTGAACGGTGTCGTTGGCCATCGCCATCCGCGCGGCCACGTCAGACAGCTCCACCACCGGCGTGGCGGAGGTCTGCTGCACGGCGCGGGCGGCGCTGATCTCGAAGGGGCGGCCTTGCGAATCCGTCCCCCGGTAGCGCGGCGCTTCCATGCGCAAACGTTCCGGGCTCACCTCCACTCGATCCTTCGACAGCACGAAGGACATCTCCTGGCCGCTCACCAGCGGCCACACCACGATGGCCAGCAGCAGCACCACGGAGGCCGCCGGCAGGGCGACGCGCATGACCTTCACGAACTGGTCATAGCGTCCGCCCACCTTGGGGCCGCGCATGGCTCCGGCGTGCCATTCGGGGGGGAGGGGAGTTTTCGGTGTCACGCGTGGGCGAAGATGTCGGTGTCGGGCCAGCCGAGCAGGTCAAGCTCGGCACGATATGGAAGGAAATCGAAGCAGGCCTGCGCCAGTTCCGTCCGACCCTCGCGCGCCAGCCGCACATCGAGCACGGCCATCATGCGGTGCAGATAGCGCACATCGCCCGCGGCGTATTCCTTCTGCGCGTCCGAGAGCACGTCCGCGCCCCAGTCGGAAGACTGCTGCTGCTTGGAGATGTCAGCGCCCAGCAGTTCCTTGGCCAGATCCTTCAGGCCATGGCGGTCGGTATAGGTGCGGGTGAGCTTGGAGGCGACCTTGGTGCAGTAGACCGGGTTCACCTTCACGCCGAGGTACTGCCGCAGCACCGCCAGGTCGAACCGGGCGAAGTGGAAGATCTTCAGCTGCTCCGGGTTCTCCAGAACCCGCTTCAGGTTCGGCGCGTGGTACTCGCCGGGGCGGAAGCGCACGAGGTGCTCGTCGCCCTGACCGTCCGAGAGCTGGACAACACACAACCGGTCGCGCTGCGGTACCAGACCCAGCGTTTCGGTATCGACTGCGATCGCGCCAGAGGTGAGAACGCCTTCCGGCAGGTCGCCTTCATGAAGATAGATTGCCATGGCGGTGGCTTAGCGATTTCAGAAGAGAAGGCCAATAATTAAACGCGCCGCATCGGCTCCTGTTCGCCGAAAAAATCTCGCGGTCCGCCTGGGCCGGGCCCCGTTCTGGAGGTGAAACTTTCTGGAGCGAACATGGGCGGGGCAGAAGAGGAAACTGCCCCGCCCTGTCGGGCCGGTCCACAGGGGGGAAAGAACCGGCCGCTGTCTCTAACTGTCTACTGGTGGCTGTCTCTATAAGCCTCAGCCGAACAGCTTGTTCGCAACCTCGGCCACGTGACGGCCCTGGTAGCGCGCGCCGTCCAGTTCGATTTCGCTGGGCTGGCGCGAGCCGTCGCCGTTGGCCAGCGTGGTTGCGCCGTAAGGGCTGCCGCCCACGATCTCGTCCATGCGGGTCTGGCCCTGGAAGCTGTAGGGGAGGCCCACCACCACCATGCCGAAGTGCATCAGGGTGGGGATGACCGAGAACAGCGTCATCTCCTGGCCGCCGTGCTGGGTGGCGGTCGAGGTGAACACCGCGCCCACCTTGCCGTTCAGCGCGCCGCGCGCCCACAGGCCGCCCGCCTGATCGAGGAAGTTGGCCATCTGCGAGGCAAGGCGGCCGAAGCGGGTCGGCGTGCCGATGATGATGGCGTCGTAATTCTCAAGCTCGGCAACGGTGGCAACCGGCGCGTCCTGATCCAGCTTGAAATGGGACTTCTCGGCAATTTCCTGCGGCACCAGCTCGGGCACGCGCTTCACGTCAACGGTGGCGCCGGCGGCACGGGCGCCTTCGGCCACGGCGTGGGCCATGGTCTCGATATGGCCGTAAGAGGAATAATAAAGAACCAGAACTTTGCTCATCAAACTCTCCAGACAGGGCGTTTACGCAACGCGACTTGACGCAACAGAACAGTGTAAGACGGGGCAATGTACGAAGGGGTGGGGGCTCTGCGGTCGAAGCCGCGCCCTCAACCTCAGGCGGCATCCACCAGCACGATTTCCGCATCCTCGAGCGCGGTGATGACCAGCCGCTCCTCGTCGCGGATGGCAAGGCCGTCCCGCGCGCCGGCCCGCTGGCCGTTCACCTCGACCGCGCCCAGCGCGGGCACGAGGTAGGCATGGCGGCCCCGGCCCAGCGCGTATTCCGCCGTCTCGCCCGCTCTCAGGGTCGCGCCCAGCACGCGGGC
>NZ_DATBUP010000097.1:0-12109 GCF_036515995.1 Pedomonas sp.
CGCCCCAGGCAGCAGCAGGCAGGGCGATATGTGCAAGCTCCAGCGTATCGGTACGTGCCATGCAGTCGGAGACGACAACCTGCGGGCATTTTTCAAGCGCCGCACGCGCGGCTCCTGCGCCCGGCAGGCTGACCATGGGATTGGTTGCCATGATCCACAGCGCCTTGATGCGCCCCTCTTCTACCGCGCGGAACAGGTCGATCGCCTTGAGGCCTGGCTTTCTTGCAATGTTCGGCGCGCGCCAGAAGCGGCGGACCCGGTCGATGTCCGCGGCGCTTTCGAAGGTCATGTGCGCGGCCAACTGGTTGGCGAGGCCGCCTACTTCCCGCCCGCCCATGGCGTTGGGCTGACCGGTGATGGAAAAGGGCGCGGCCCCCGGCTTGCCGATGCGCCCCGTGGCCAGATGGCAGTTGATGATGGCATTCACCTTGTCGGTGCCGTTGATTGACTGGTTCACGCCTTGGCTGAACAGGGTCAGGGTGCGGGGCGTTGCCGCGAACAGCGCATAGAATTTGGCAAGGTCGCTCGCGGAGACGTCACAGTCGCGTGCCACGTCCAGCAGACCGGCGCTTGCCGTGAGTTGCTCGCGCAAACCGGGGGGTACGGCAACATGGCGGGCGATGAAGTCTTCGTCCCACGCGCGGCTCTCCGCAAGGAAGGCGAGCAATCCGTTGAACAAACGTATGTCGCTGTCGGGCCTGATGGCGAGGTGCAGGTCGGCCGTTTCGCAGGTCTCGGTGCGGCGCGGGTCGATGACGACGAGCTTGGTGCCGCGTTTCTCCCGCGCCGCCATGATGCGCTGGTAGATGACAGGGTGGCACCATGCGGTGTTGGAGCCGACCAGCACGATGAGGTCCGCCTCGTCGAGGTCGGAATAGGAGGCAGTCACCACGTCCCCTCCAAAAGCGCGGCGGTGACCGGCGACGGCGGAGGCCATGCACAGGCGTGAGTTGGTATCGATATTGCCTGAGCCGATGAAGCCTTTCATCAGCTTATTGGCGACGTAGTAGTCCTCCGTCAGCAGCTGGCCGGAGACGTAGAACGCCACCGAGTCCGGGCCATGCTCGGCGATCGCGCGGGCAAAGCCGTCCGCCACGCGTGTCAGCGCCTCATCCCAGCCCGTCCGCCTCCCGTCCACCTGCGGGTGGAGCAGCCGCCCCTCCAGCCCAACCGTTTCAGCCAGATGGGTGCCCTTGGAGCAGAGACGCCCCCGGTTGGCCGGGTGCGCCTCGTCGCCCCGGATCTGGGCGCTGCGGTTCCCGTTCGCGTCCGCCCGGATGCCGCAACCGACGCCGCAATAGGGACAGGTGGTGCGGATCTCGCCCATTGCTCAGGCCGCCACGGCCAGAGGCAGGGCGAGCTTGATGCGCCCGTTCTCCACCTTCACCGGCAAGCGGTGAGCGCAACCTTTGTCGGGCGCGCGCGCCTCGCCGGTATCCAGCCCGATCACCCAGTTATGCAGGGGGCAGGAGACGCTGCGCCCGTGTACGATGCCCTGGCTTAGCGGCCCGCCCTTGTGCGGGCAGCGGTCGAACAGCGCGAACACGTCATCCTCGCGCGTGCGGAACACTGCCACGTCGCCCTGCGGCGTCGGCACGGTCCGCGCACCTAGGCGGGGGATTTCGTGAATGATGCCAATGTCGATCCAGCGGTCAGTCATTTCTCGTCTCCCTTGTTCTTGCTGGCCAGTTACTCAGCGGCAAGGCTCAGCGGCTGATGCAGGTGGGCGTCGCGCCCGGCGGCACGGCTCGCCCATGGATCGTCCTGATGGAATTTCTGGGAATAGCGGAAGCGGGCGGCCAGCTCGGCGCGGCCTGTCGCATCCTCGACGATGCGCTGCTTGATATAGGCAAGCCCGACCCGTTCCACCCACGGCGCGGTGCGGTCCAGGTAGCGTGCCTCCTCGCGATAGAGCTGGATGAAGGCGGCGCACGTCTCCATCACCTGCTCTTCGGTCTCCACCTTGCAGAGGAGATCGGTCGCGCGCACCTTCATGCCACCGTTGCCGCCGATATGGAGTTCGTAGCCGGAGTCCACGCAGACGATGCCGAAATCCTTGATGGTTGCCTCGGCGCAATTGCGGGGGCACCCTGAGACCGCAATCTTGAACTTGTGCGGCATCCACGAGCCCCAGGTCATGCGCTCGATCCTGACGCCAAGGCCGGTCGAGTCCTGCGTGCCGAACCGGCACCATTCCGAACCCACGCAGGTTTTGACCGTGCGCAGCGCCTTACCGTAGGCGTGGCCCGAGACCATACCTGCGGCGTTCAGGTCCGCCCACACCGCCGGCAAGTCTTCCTTTCTGACGCCGAACAGGTCGATGCGTTGGCCGCCTGTCACTTTGACGGTCGGGATGCTGAATTTTTCGACAACATCCGCAATGGCGCGTAGCTCATGGGCCGAGGTGAGCCCGCCCCACATGCGGGGCACCACCGAATAGGTGCCATCCTTCTGGATATTTGCGTGAAGCCGCTCGTTGACGAAGCGGGACTGCTGGTCGTCCGCGTAATCGCCGGGCCAGGCGCACAGCAGATAGTAGTTCAGCGCCGGGCGGCAGCTGGAGCAGCCATCGGGCGTCTTCCAGTGCAGCGCCTGCATGACGCCGGGGATGGCCTTCAGTTCCTTTTCCAGGATGAGCGTACGCACCTCGTCGTGGGTGAAGTCGGTGCACTTGCACATGGGCTTGACCGCCCGCTCCCCGGAATAATTATCGCCCAGCGTCAGGCTCAGCAGCATTTCGACCTGCGGGGTGCAGGAGCCGCATGAGGCCGATGCTTTTGTCACGCTACGCACCGCATCGAGCGTCGAGAGGCCATTGGCCGTGATGGCGCTGGTGATCGCACCCTTGCATACGCCGTTGCAGCCGCAGATTTCCGTATTATCCGACAGCGCTGCAACGGCTTGGCGAGGGTCCGCGTAAGTACCGCCCTCCGCAAAGGCCTGCCCGAAAATCAGGCTGTCGCGCACGCCCGAGATATCGGCGTTTTCTCTGAGCAGCTGGAAGTACCATGCGCCGTCGCTCGTATCGCCGTAGAGCACGGCGCCCACCAGGCGATCATCGCGGATGACGACTCGTTTGTAGATGCCACGCGACGCATCGCGCAACACGATATCCTCGCACTCCGGCCCGCCTGAGAAATCGCCGGCCGAGAAAACATCGATGCCCGACACCTTCAGCTTGGTCGAAGTGACGGAGCCCTGATAGCCGTCCGACGGCGTGGCCGTCAGCGCATCGGCCAACGCGCTGCACATTTCCCACAAGGGGGCGACAAGGCCGTAGCACAGGCCCCGGTGTTCGACGCACTCGCCCACCGCCAGCACAGCGGGGTCGGAGGTGAGCATGTGATCATCGACCTTGATACCGCGGCCCACATCCAGCCCAGCGGCCCTGGCCAGGCCCGTGTTGGGGCGGATGCCGACCGCCATCACCACGATGTCGGCAGGAATGAACCGTCCGTCCTTCAGCCGCACGCCCTCAACATGGGTTGCACCGACGATCTCCTGCGTCTCGGCCCCGGTCAGGATGGTCTGCCCCCGCGCCTCCAGCGCGCTTTTCAGCAAGAAACCTGCCGCCTCGTCGAGCTGGCGTTCCATCAGCGTCGGCATCAGGTGGATGACAGTGACCTTCATGCCGCGCAAGGACAGGCCATGCGCCGCCTCCAGCCCGAGGAGGCCGCCGCCGATGACAACAGCGTAGGTGCGCTCCTCGCTGGCGCGCAGCATGGCGTCCACATCGTCCATGTCGCGGAACGTGACGACACCTGGCAGTTGTGCACCGGGGACGGGCAGCACGAACGGGTCGGAGCCGGTCGCCAGCAGCAGCCGGTCATATTCGACTTGCCTGCCCGAGGCGCTGCGTACGGCACGTGCGGCCCGGTCGATTTCTGTTACAGCGTCGCCTGCGATCAGCGTGATGCCGTTGGCGGCGTACCAGCTCTCATCGTTGATGATGATGTCCTCGAAGCTCTTCTCGCCTGCGAGCAAGGGGCTCAGCATGATGCGGTTGTAGTTCACCCGCGGCTCCGCCCCGAAGATGGTGATGTCGTAGCGGTCGGGGTCGCGCTTCAGCACCTCCTCGACCGCGCGGCATCCGGCCATGCCGTTGCCCACCACCACGAGTTTTTCACGGAGTTCTCGCCTGTCTTCTCGTGCCATGATCTGTAACCTTTCGAGAAAAATCAGATACGGGCCTGGGCGACGACGCCCCAGGTGGTGCGCCAGCGGCGCTTGATGCTGGTGAGGCCGACGAGCGCCATGAGCGCGAGGCCGGCGAAAATGAGAAAACCGTCCTGGTAGGCGCCGGTCAGTTGCCGGGCCATGCCGAGGCTGGAGGCCAGGTAGAAACCGCCGACGCCGCCCGCCATTCCCACCAGTCCGGTCATCGCGCCGATCTCCTCGCGGAACCGCTGGGGGACCAGCTGGAAGACCGCGCCGTTGCCCATGCCCAGCGCCAGCATGGCAATGACGAACACGGTGAGCGCCTGCATGGCGTGCGGCAGGCCGACACCGCCGACCGCCAGTGCAGCGGCGGCCACCGTGTACATGATTGAGAGCGAGCGAATGCCGCCTAGGCGGTCAGCGATATAGCCGCCGAGAGGCCGCACCAGGGATCCTGCGAACACGCAGGCTGCGGTGAAGTAGCCGGCCGTGACCGGGTCCAGCCCGTACTGGTCGTTGAAGTAGATGGTGAGCGAGGAGGTCAGGCCGCTGAAGCCGCCGAAGGTCACGCCATAGAAGAACATGAACCACCAGGCGTCGCTGCTCTTGAGGGGCGTAAAATAGGCGGCAAATGGCTTGGGCGCAGGCTTGTTCGGACTGTCCTTGGCCATCAGGACATAGACGAGGAGCGCCGCCGTCAGAGGCAGGACGGCGAGGCCGAACACGTTGGTCCAGCCAAAGGCAATGGCAAGGCTCGGTGCGAACAGGGCGGCCAGCACGGTGCCCGAGTTGCCTGCGCCTGCAATACCCAGCGCCGTGCCCTGATACTGCGGCGGATACCACCGGGAGGCGAGCGGCAGGGCAACGGCAAAAGCCGCACCAGCAACGCCCAGCACCAGCCCGAGCGCCAGCACGTGGGCAAAACTGCCGATGCCAAGCGCCCAAGCGGCAAGCAACCCGACAATGACGACGACTTGACCGATAAGGCCGGTGCGCTTGGGGCCAAGGTGGTCGACCATCACGCCCATCACGATGCGCAGGAGCGCACCCGCCAGAACAGGAAGCGCCACCATCAAGCCCTTCTCGGCAGCGTTGAGGCCGAGGTCGAGAGCAATGTCGACACCGAGGGGGCCGAGCAGCACCCAGACCATGAAGCTGAGATCAAAATATAGAAAAGCGGCGAAAAGCGTTGGCTTGTGCCCGGACTTCCAGAATCCTGTGCTCATGGCATGCTCCATCAATGACATACGAGGGGATTGTCTTGCCGGAAGCGCCCCCTCGTTGGGGCATGCCCGCCGCGTCATCGCAGCGGAGACAGTCTTGGCGTCAGAAAGCTAAGCAAGCATCGTGCCAGCTGCCTGACTTCAGACGCAGACGCCGAGTTACAAAGGTTTAGCGTGAATATCCCGAGTTAGTCCCAGAACACAGGTGCCCACTAATTGGGCATTATTATTTTTTGCACAAATTATTTGCACACTTCTGCGGCACATGGTTTCAATTGATCTTTAGGCTCAGGCTTCGCCTGAGGCCGGATTTCGGCGGCTGTCCGCCGTGCAAGGAAAGGGTTGACGTGGCGCCGACCAGCCTGCTGCAGATCGAGAGCGGCCTTGCCACCGACAAGGGCAGGCGCTCCCATAATGAGGATTATGCCGGGTTGTACTTCGGCACAGCGACGGAATGCGCGCAACGAGGCATAGTCGCCGCCATTGCAGACGGCGTTGGCGGATCGAAGGGCGGGCGGGTCGCGGCGGAACTGGCTGTACGGCAGTTCATCGACGGCTATTACAGCCAGCCCGCCACCCTTGGTGTGCAGCGGGCTGCCGGGCGCGTCGTCGAGGCCCTCAACCGCTGGGTGCATGCGCAGGGCCGGCTGGACCCGGCGCTCCACGCGGCCGCCACCACCTTTGCTGCCCTTATTCTCCAAGGGCGCCGGGCGCATGTGCTGAGCGTAGGAGACAGCCGGATCTATGTTCTTCAGGATGGCACCCTGACCCGCCTCACCACGGACCACACGCTCAGCCAGCCCGATCTCAATCATGTCCTCTACCGCGCCGTCGGCATCGAGGCATCGGTCCGGCTGGATTATGCGGCTCGGCCGCTGCGCCCTCACGACCGCTTTCTGCTGTGTACCGACGGGGTCCACGGCGCGCTGGGTGATCGGGCGCTGCGCACTTTGCTGCAGCGCCGCTCAACTCCCCAAGAGGACGCCGACCGCATTGTGGAGGCTGCACTTGCCGCCGGAAGCCATGACAACGCGACTGTGCTGGTGGTCGACGTGCTCGATCTGCCGGCGGCCGATCACGCCGAGCTGAACCTTGCCTTTGCCGCACAACCGGTGGCCGACATGCCCGAGACTGGCACCTGCATCGACGGCTTCATGTTGGTCCGCCAGCTGGCGGATGGCCGGTATGGCCGGCTGTTCATGGCCGAGGATCTGCACGGCGACCGCTCCGTTGTACTCAAGTTTCCCAAGCCCGAGGCCGCCAGCATCATGACGCATCGTGCGGCCTTCGTGCGTGAGGCGTGGATTGCCGCGCGGCTGCGTAGCCCGTTCGTGGGGGAGACCATTGAACTGCCGCCAGAGCGCCAGACCTGCCTTTACTCCGTCATGCCTTTTTACGATGGCGAGACGCTGGAGGCGCGCCTTACCCGCGAACCACCCTTATCACTGGAAGACGGTCTGCACCTGGGCCTGCAGCTTGCCAAGGGCATTGCGGCTCTGCACCGGGCGGGCATCGTGCACAGGGACATCAAGCCGGAGAATATCATTCTCGAGAAGGACGGCGGGCTTAAACTGATCGACCTCGGCGCGGCGCGGCTGCCCTACAGGGAAGAGGTCCTGGCTGAGGACATTCCCGGCACGCCGAGCTACATGGCCCCCGAGCTGTTCGCCGGCCAGCCCGGCGACGAGGGGTCGGATATTTTCGCGCTGGGCGTGACGCTCTACCGGGCTTTTGCCAGGGTATATCCTTACGGCGAGGTAGAGCCCTTCAGCCACCCGCGTTTCGGCCGGCCTGCGCCGCTCAGCCGCCACCGCCCCGACCTACCCGCCTGGCTCGACGCCACCCTGTCACGCGCTATTGCGCTCAACCCCAAGGAGCGCCCGGGCGATGCCATCGAGTTCGCGCTTGAGCTGGAGAACGGCTTTGCCCGGGGCACACCAAAAATCAGCGCGCCGGTCCCGATCTACCATCGCAATCCGCTGCTGTTCTGGAAGCTGACCTCGGCGCTGCTGGCTGTCGGCTGGCTGACGAGCCATCTGCTGCGGTAGCCGGGCCGGCAAATTCAGATGGCTTCCTGGGCTCTCAGCACGCGCAGATAGCCAGCAATATCCTCGGGGTCGAACACCCGGTTGTCGAAAAACCGATCCGGCCCGATGGAGAGGCGACCGCGGGGCGACCCGACGGGTAGCGAGATGTCGAGAGAACCCTCCACCTTCGCGTTGGCCCCGGGCATTGGCGTCTTGCTCTGCCCCAGCGCCTGGCGATAGAGATCCGTGCGAAATACCCGGCGCACCGCCGCTTCCGTATCAGGGCCTGCCGGAACCTGACCCCAGCGCACCATCTGGGAGTAGATCCACAGGGCCTGGCTCACCCATGGAAAGTTGGCGGCATCTTTGTAGAACAGCAGGAAATCCCGGGCCTCGACTGCGTCCTCTCCCGGCGAGACGGCCAGCCGACCGCCGATTGCCCCCCAAATGAGTTCGGCCGGACGATTGAGATAGGCGGGCTTGGCCAGCATTTCCGCCAGCGCAGCGTGATTGGCCGGATCACCGGCCCATGCCGCCGCATGATCAAGCGCGCGGATGAGCGCCGCCAGTGTCTCGGGGTTGCCTTCTGCCCAGTCCGCACGACAGCCAAGCACCTTTTCAACGCCCCGCTGCCAGATGCGGCTGCCCAGCGCCACAATGCGGCCGGCGCCCTGGGCCACCGCAACACTATTCCAGGGCTCTCCCACGCAAAAACCGTCCACCTCGCCGCTTTGCAGGGCATCCACCATGTACGGCGGCGGCACGACGACGAGATCCATGTCGTTATCCGGATCCAAGCCGGCATAGGCCAGCCAGTAGCGCAGCATGTAATTGTGGGAGGAGAAGGGATGGACAATCCCGAGCCGCAGCGCAGGCAAACCCTCCGCGCTGCGGCGGCGCACCAGAGACGCAAGGCTTTTGGCGCTCACGCCCGGCTCGGCCAGTCCCTCCAGCCCGAGCGCATCGGCCACCGGTATGGAAACAGTAATTGCGTTGCCGTTCAGGCCGAGACTGAAAGGAGCGATCAGCGGCGTTGCGGGCTGACCGAGGCCGAGGCTGACGGCAATGGGCAGTCCGGCCAACATATGAGCGGCGTGCAGACGGCCGTGAACCACCCGGTCACGGATATTCGACCAGGAAACTTCGCGGATCAGCTCGATTTCAACGCCTTCCTGCTGTGCAAAGCCGCATTCCTGCGCGGCAATCAGAATGGCGCTGTCCACCAGCGGGAGGAAGCCGATCCGAACAGCCTCGCCCTTATCAAGCCGCATGGCGTTCATGCCCCCTCTCCCCCTGTCAGCAGCTCGTCGGCGGTGATGATGGCTTGCGCTATATCGGCAATCTTGCGCCCCTGCTTCATCGCGCTGCCACGCAGAAGGGCGTAGGCGTCGGGCTCGGCGATGCCGCGCTGGCGCATGATTATGCCCTTGGCTCGATCGATCAGCTTCCGCTCGGCGAGCGCCGTCTTTGCAGCCGTCAATTCGGCGGTCAGCCGTGCGTGGAAATTGAAACGACTCACAGCCAGGTCGAGGATCGGCTTCACCCGCTCCTTGCGCAGCCCATCTACCACATAGGCAGAGACACCGGCATCGATCGCAGCCTCGATCATGGACGCGTCCGACTGGTCGACAAACATGGCAATGGGCCTGGCAACGGCGCGAGAGACCTGAAACATCTCATCCAGCACGTCGCGGCTGGGATTTTCAATATCGATCAGCACAACATCGGGCTCGATTTCAACCAGCCGAGCCAGCAATCGCGTGCGGCCGCTCAGGATATGAATATCGGCCAGACCTGCCTCGCGAAGCCCTGCTTCAAGCACGGCGCCCCGAACCGGGTTATCATCGATGACTGCGATGCGAAGTCCTGCCATCCACTCCCACCAGCAACGGCTGCACCCGATACACTATGTCGGGCGCAGCCGCCGTGCGCAAGCGAGCACGTGCCGGCGCTCTCTCGTTCTAGGTACGCAACAGGAAAGGCCGTTGCCCCTACTCTTCCGCTAAGAAGGCCAGGACAGCCCTCGAGAAATCGTCTGGCATTTCTACGTTCGACAAATGAGCAGCAGTCAAAACCAGAAGTCGCCCGTCGGCTGCGCTCTCAGCAAGGAAACGGCCTTCCTCCACCGATGTCGCCGGATCCTTGCTGCCCGCAATCACAAGGGTCGGTACCCGGTTGAGGCATGCCGTTGGCCGCAGATCCATGTCTCGGATGGCGGCACAGCACCCTGCATAGCCAATCGGGTTGTTGGAGAGCAGCATTTCCCGAATACGCGCGACCCGCTCCGGCGCGGATCCCGGGAACGAAGGTGTAAACCAGCGCTCGATCGAGGCCTCGGCAAGTGGGGCCATGCCGTTGGCTAGAACGCCTTCGATGCGCGCCTGCCAGTTGGCTGGCGGCCCCATGTAAGCGGAAGTATTGGCGAGCACCACTCGCTCAAGCCGTTCCGGCGCGCGCAATGTCAGCCACTGACCGACCATGCCTCCCTTGGACAGACCACAGAAGTGAACGCTGTCCAATTCCATCGCATCCAACAACGCGACGGCATCCCGCCCTAGCCTATCCATGGAATAACTGCCTGCCGGACCGTCGGACCGCCCGTGCCCGCGGCTGTCATAGCGCAGAATCCGGTAACGACTTGTCAGTGCCGCGATTTGCGGATCCCACATATGCATGTCTGTGCCCAGCGAGTTCGACAGCAGAAGCACCGGGGCATTTTCGGGTCCGTCGAACCGCCAGGCAATGCGGCACCCATCGTCCACGATTACGTACTGATTGTCGGTCATACCCGCTCCACTACAAGAGAAAGCCCCTGCCCTACGCCCACGCACAGGGTTGCAAGGCCCAGTTTGCCGGCGCTTTCTTCCAGTTGATGTACCAGCGTCTGGACCAGACGTGTGCCTGACATGCCAAGCGGATGACCCAAAGCGATCGCTCCGCCATTTGAGTTGACGCGTGCATCATCATCAGGAATGCCAAGATTGCGCAGCACGGCGAGCCCTTGGGCAGCAAAGGCTTCGTTCAGTTCGATGGCATCCAGTTGCTCGATCCTAAGGCCAAGACGGTCGAGCAGATTCCGCGTTGCCGGAACTGGGCCCAATCCCATGATCCGCGGCGACACGCCCGCGCTGGACATCCCCAGAATGCGCGCGCGAGCGGTAAGATTGAAACACTTAACTGCAGCCTCACTCGCCACGATCATTGCCGCCGCACCATCATTCACGCCCGAAGCGTTGCCCGCAGTTACGGTTCCGTCCGCCTTCACGATCGGCTTCAGCCTGGCCAGGGAATCGGGCGAAGTTTCGGGCCGTGGGTGTTCGTCTGCATCGACAACCGTCTCACCGCCCTTGCGGCTGGCGATAACAACCGGCGTGATTTCTGCGGCAAACCACCCTTTCGCCTGAGCCGCCGCCGTGCGCTGCTGGCTGCGCAATGCAAAAGCATCCTGATCCGAACGGGAAATGCCGAATTCCCGTGCAACATTCTCGGCCGTCTCTGGCATGGAGTCTACGCCGTAAGCTGCCTTCAGACGCGGATTGACGAACCGCCAGCCTATGGTGGTATCGTAAACCGCGCTCGCACGCGAAAAGGCAGCCTCCGCCTTGGGCATCACAAATGGCGCGCGCGTCATGCTCTCTGCCCCTCCAGCAAGGAGCAGATCCGCATCGCCCGAGCGGATTGCGCGTGCCGCTGCACCGACAGCCTCGAGGCCCGACGCGCACAGGCGGTTGACGGTCACGCCGCCCACGGATTCCGGCAGCCCGGCCAGCAGGGCCGCCATTCGGGCAACATTGCGGTTGTCTTCACCGGCCTGGTTGGCACCGCCCAGGATCACGTCATCAATCGCGGCCGGGTCCAGCCCCGGACTACGCGCCAGCAGCGCTTTGAGGGGAACGGCCGCCAGATCGTCTCCGCGCACAGACGCAAGCGCCCCGCCGAAACGGCCGATGGGCGTACGAACGGCATCACAGATAAATGCTTCTGGCATTATGCCATATCCCGTACGGCAATGGGTGCGCCGGTCCTGGCGCGCACATCATCCTCTGTCACGCCCGGCGCCAGTTCCAGCAACTCCAGGGTCTTGGTCGCCTTGTTCACTTTCAGCACGGCCAAGTCGGTAATAATCAGATCCACCACGCCCGTGCCGGTCAGCGGCAGAGCACAGCGCTCCAGAATTTTTGGTGCACCGGTTCTCGAGACATGTTCCATCAACACAACGACACGCTTGACACCCGCCACCAAATCCATGGCGCCGCCCATGCCTTTGAGCATCTTGCCCGGAATTGTCCAGTTGGCGAGATCGCCATTGGCGGCGACCTCCATGGCTCCAAGCACTGCCATGTCGATGTGGCCGCCGCGGATCATGGCGAAGCTGTCAGCCGACGAAAAAAAGCTCGACGTGGGCAGTGCTGTGATGGTCTGCTTTCCGGCATTGATCAGGTCGGGATCCTCCTCCCCGTCATAGGGGAACGGGCCCATGCCGAGCATGCCGTTTTCCGACTGTAGCGTGACGTCGATACCCTGTGGAATGTGATTGGCTACCAGCGTCGGGATGCCGATACCGAGATTCACATAGTATCCGTCCCTCAGTTCCTTGGCGGCACGGGCAGCCATTTCATCGCGAGTCCAGGCCATCAGACAGTCTCCCTCGGACGGGTGGTGCGTTTCTCGATCCGCTTCTCATTGATGGTCGATTTGATG
>NZ_DATBUP010000098.1:0-2026 GCF_036515995.1 Pedomonas sp.
GGCCATAGCGCCTGTGCCCCACCCGATCCCATCTCGAACTCGGCCGTGAAACCAGGCAGCGCCCATGGTACTAACGCTTAAGCGTTGGGAGAGTCGGACGCCGCCAGGCTCAGAAGAAGGCTTCACACAAACCCGTTCACACTCTCAAACGAACCCCTGTCTGCTTTGCCCCAGAGGGCCAATCACACAGCACCAGTTCATCGCGGGGTGGAGCAGCCCGGTAGCTCGTCAGGCTCATAACCTGAAGGTCGTCGGTTCAAATCCGGCCCCCGCAACCAGTATAACAGGCCCCTACAAGGGGCCTTTTTTATTGGTTCTAATGCACGGTGAATGATCCGGGTTGCGCCGACGGCATTGCCGACCTTTGCAGCGGTCGAGACGGCTGGGGCGGACTTAGCTGCTCTATCAGCATCAGCGTGGCCCAGCCGGATCAAGATGGAGCTGCCCTCGCGGATCCGGCTCACCGTCGATGCCGAAGGTGTCCTTGTCGCGCGCATTAGGCTTGGCGGGCACACCGGTCTGCACGATCGCCTCACACGCCAGCTAGCTGTTCATGCAAGCGTATAATCCGCATGGCCCGCCACTGCACCGGAGTTAGATCCAGCACCTCGTCGCTGGACGCCGCAGCGGACACGAGTTGCCGCTGCTGGCGGGGGCAGTGTCCAGAATCTTTCGCACATTTTCAGGCGACGGCTCCGGTTGCTGATAAGTGTGACGCATACAGCGGCGCCATGTTCATGTAGCGCCGCGTGGCCCAGTGACTGGCGGCGATGTGCCTCAACCTGGCCGCGGCCAGGTTGAGGCACGAACGGCCATCGGGAAAGGCCCCGACCACGCGGGTGCGGCGCTGGATCTCTCGCATGATGCGCTTCGCACGGGTTGTTGGTGCGCAGCTTGAGCCAATGACTGTCCGGGAAGGCATAATAGGTCGGCGTTTCCTGCACATGCGCCTCGACGAGTTCGGCCGCTCGGGTCAGGCGCTGTCGCCGCAACTCGGCGATGACAGTCTCGGCCTTCTGCTCGGCAGCAAGACGACTTTCTTGGGCATGGATGGCCTTGAGCCTGTGGCTGACGTCGCGCACCCTGGTCGAAGGGACATGGCTGAAGACATTGCGGTAAAAATGCACGACACAGCGCTGCCACCGGGCGGTGGGCAGATATTCGGCCACGCTCTCCACCAGGCCCCGGCAGGCGTCCGAAATCACCAGTTCCACGCCCTTCAGGCCCCGCTCAACCAGATGGCGCAGGAACGCAGACCAGCCGGACTTGTCCTCCTTGGCGCCCTCGCAAATGCCCAGAATCTCGCGATACCCTTCCGCATTGACCGCGCTGGCCACCAGCAGTGACACGTTGCGGACCTCCCCGTCCCAGGTGCGCTTCATCACGATGCCGTCGAGATAAAGATAAGGATGAAGTCCCTCGATCGGTCGCTGCCGCCAAGCCTCGATTTGCGCGTAGATCTTCCGGTTCAGATTGGACACCGTTCCCGGCGATACCCGCGTGCCCCAAAGCGCTGCGTTAATATCCTCGACCCGGCGCACGGAGACGCCGGCCAGGTACATCTCGATCAGCGCTTCCTCGACCGAGCTCTCGCGTCGGCGGTAGCGCTCGATGATCGCCGTCTCGAAAGTCTGGCGCCGCTAGCCAAGTACCTTCAGCTTCACCTCGCCGGCCTTGGTATGCAGCGCCCGCTCATAACTGCCAGCCCGGGTGTCGCGGCGGGCCTCGCTGCGTTCATAGCGGGCAGCCCCGCACAGCCGATCCGCTTCCGCATCCAGCAGCGCGTTCAACGTCTCCTCCACCGTCCCACGCACCGTCTCGCCCAGATGATCCCGGATCCGGGCTTCATCAATGCGAATGACCTCGCCCATGGTCTGGCCCCCATCGCTCATGGTCATGTCTTGCTCCCTCCAGAAAATCTAGAAGGAGCCGTCCATCCGGAAAGTGCGAAAGATCCTGTACGTTATCTAGCCATGCGCCTGCTAATTTTTCGCTATAGGCTGCTCTAAGCATCGCATTTGCTTCG
>NZ_DATBUP010000099.1:0-4433 GCF_036515995.1 Pedomonas sp.
GGCTTTCTCCCCGCCGATGGCGGGCCACCTCGGCTGGGGTGGCTCGCTTGGCCTGTGGGCCCTGCCCGCCATCGCCGCGCTGCTTCTGTGGCAACCCGTCTCCCGCCGCTTCCGCACCAGTCGCGCCAGTGCTGCGCGTGACGCGTCCGGCCGCCGTCCTGTACGCGCCGCACCTGCTGCAGGCGCCAAATCCGTTTGGAGCTCGCTGCGCACGTGGGAACTGGTCGTGTTCTTCGGCATCGGCACCGGGGCCTTCACCCTGCTGCTGGCCTGGCTACCGCCCTACTATACCGCGCTCGGCTGGAGCCCGACGGCCGCCGGTCTGGTGCTGGGCGGCATCACCCTGACGGAAGTCTGCTCCGGCCTTGCCATCTCCACCTGGATCGGCCGCTTTCCAGACCGGCGCGGGCCGCTGCTGTTCGTGCTGACCAGCCTCATTTCAGGGCTGACGCTGCTGATCCTGGCCCCGCAGCTGACAGTTCTGGTCTGCATTCTGCTGGGCGTCGGTGTCGGCTCCCTGTTCCCGCTCACCCTGATCGTCACCATCGACCATCGGGACGATCCGCGCGAGGCCGGTGCGCTCGCTGCGGCCGTTCAGGGCGGCGGCTACATTATAGCGGCATTCTTCCCCTTGCTCGCAGGCATTCTGCGGGATCGTTTCGCCGACCTCACGCAGGCGTGGGTGGCTATGGGCGTGGGCGCGGTCATCCTGATGCTGATGACGCTGCGTCTGTCCCCCGCCTCCTACGGGCGGGGCTCCACTTCGCGGCCCGCCTGACGCCCGACCGGGATTTCGCCCGGCTCGAGGGGTCTGCAATCCGGGCCGAGGGTCACAGGCTGCCCCTCGTTCACCGCCGGTCCCTGAAACGTGACGCTCTGCCCGTCAATCGTTGCGATGCCGACCAGCGTCTCGCCGGACAGCACATTCCCCGAGGCGATTCTGGGCCGCCCCGTTTTCCCCAGCACATCCACCACCACCGGTACGTCAAGCTGGTTCACGTCGATAAAGAATCCGGAGTTCAGGTCCACCCCCTCGGCCCGGTGCTGCACGTCTGTTTCGGGCACATGCGCAACATTGTTGCACGCTCCGGCCTGAACGGCACCCGCGGATAGGTTCATTCCCAGTGCCGCGAAGATCACTTGTTGCAGCCAAGTCACAGCGCCTCACTTTCCAGCTTGAATGAACGGGTTTGGGTGCACTAACCCGCTGACAACGAGAATGGGCTTGAGTAGCCTTCCTCCAGCTTTGGTACACAGAGTGGCCAGGGTTCAGGGGAATTAAAAGGCCGAAAATCGGCCCACAAGATTTATAAGACTCGTCACGAAGCGAAGGGGTCCGAGCCAGTCTCGGGCCCCTTTGTCTTTTACCGCACCCGCCCCTGCCAGATGCTGCGCCTTCCACAACAGCAAAAGCCGGCGCGCAGGTGCGGCCGGCTTTTGCTGTTTGACGCCTCGCGGTGGAGGAAGATCAGCTCTTGGGGCTGGTGATCACCAAATTCTTTGACGATGGCCCCGGCAGGTCATCAACCGTCAGCCATTCGTAACGAATGTTGGCCCAGAACAGGCAGAATAGCACGGTGGTCACAGCCGTCGTCCACAGCGCCTTCTTCAGCAGCATGGGGTTCTGCGGGGCACTGGTCGCCTGACCGTGTACGCCCTGCTCGCCCGTCTCCTGCGCCGTGCGTACGCCCCACGGCAGAACGGCAATCAGCACGATCCACCACATGACGTAGAAAACAGCGACACCGTAAACGATACTCATGACCAGCCCTGTCCCCGGTTTCGGCCGATTCACCGGCCTTTAGGCAACACGCAGAATATGCACTTCCGCAACCGGGCGCTTGGCCGTGTAGTCCCGTGCCAGACGCCGGATCGCAATGCGGATCTGCTCCTGCAAGCGGCTTTCGTTGCCGGTCCCCACCTGATCGATGGTCGCCCGCACCGCGTTGGAGCAGTCCTCGATGAATTCATCGAGTTCATTCTCTACCGGAATGCCTTGCACGACAATATGCGGGTCCGCGGCCAATCGTCCGCCCTTGCCCAGCACGACCGTGGCGGACAGGTAGCCGTTGTACGACAGGCGGCGGCGCTGAACCATGGTCATGCCGTCGGTCGGCACCATGACATCGCCGTCCAGCACCCAGCGGCCCACCTTCTCGTAGCCGATGATTTCCGGCTCACCCGGCGCGAGACGGATGACCGAACCGTTGGTCGGCACGACCGAACACTTGGCGCCGTAGCGCTCGGCCAGTCGGGCATGCGCTTTCATGTGCCGCAGCTCGCCATGCACCGGCACGGCGATCTTCGGGCGGATCCACTCGTACATCGCCTTCAGCTCGGGCTGACCCGGATGGCCGGAGACGTGAACGTGCGCGTCCTTTTCGGTGATCATGTTGACGTTCTGCGCCGCCAGCTGGTTCATCACCAGGCTGATGGACAGCTCGTTGCCCGGAATGCTCTTCGAGGAGAAGATCACCAGATCACCCTCGGAGAGCTTGATATGGCTGTGCTCACGCCGCGCGATGCGCGAGAGCGCCGCCTGATGCTCGCCCTGGCAGCCGGTGGCGATGATGAGCAGGGTCGAAGGGTTGGCCTGCTCCGCCATTTCAAGGCTGATCGGCTGCGGGAAATCCTTCAGGTAGCCGTTTTCCTTGGAATTCTTCACCATCCGATCGAGCGAGCGGCCGACCAGCACCACGTTCCGGCCGGTAGCATTGGCCACCTTGCCGAGCGTGTCGAGCCGGGCGACGTTAGACGCGAAGGTTGAAACGACGATGCGGCCCTTGCGGCCCTGACAGATGCGCAGCAGCGAATCCCGCACGCCGCCTTCGGAGCCCGAAGCCTCGGTGTTGAACACGTTGGTGGAATCGCCCACCAGCGCAAGCACACCTTCGTCGCCGATGGAGGTCAGCAGCTCGGGGCTGGAAGGTTCGCCGATGATCGGGTCTTCGTCCAGCTTCCAGTCGCCCGTGTGGAACACGCGGCCATAGGGCGTGTCGATCAGAACCGCGTTGCCCTCCGGAATGGAGTGGCACAGGTGCAGATACCGGAACTTGAACGGCCCAAGGTCAAAGCTGCCCTGCATCGGGATCGTCTTGACCTTCACCTCTCCCAGCAGCCCCTCTTCCGCCAGCTTGTGACGGAGGAGGCCGGCCGTAAACGGCGTGGCGTAGAGCGGGACGCCCAGTTCGGCGGCCAGATACGGTACGGCGCCGATATGGTCCTCGTGCCCGTGGGTCAGCACGACACCCAGCAAATCCTTCCGCCGTTCCTCGATGAAGGTCAGGTCCGGCAGCACCAGTTCGACGCCCGGCGTCGACTGGTCAGCGAAGGTCATGCCGAGATCGACCATCACCCATTTGCCCTGGCAGCCATAGAGATTGACGTTCATGCCAATCTCACCTGAACCACCCAAGGGTAGGAACAGCAGCTCGTCTCCTGGTTTCACGCCTATGTCCTGCAATTACGTTGATAAATCAGCGCCAGTCCCTTGACCGTCAAGTCGATGTCGACCGCTTCGATCACATTGGTATGGCGCTCGAACAAAACACCAAGGCCACCCGTCGCGATGACGCGCATGGGTTGCCCGGTCTCCTTCTTAATTCGGTCCACCAGCCCCTCAATCAAGCCCACGTACCCCCAGAATATGCCGGACTGCATGGCTTCCACGGTGGACTGGCCGATGGCCCGGCCTGATTCCGGCGGCTGCACCGCGATCTTGGGCAGCTTGGCCGAGGCCTGTACGAGTGCTTCAACCGAGAGGTTGATGCCCGGAGCGATCACGCCGCCCCGGTATGCACCTGAGTTACTTACCACATCAAAGGTGGTCGCGGTGCCAAAATCAATCACGATCAGATGCTGATCGCCATAATCCGCGTGTGCGGCAACCGCGTTGACGAGGCGATCCGCCCCTACTTCCTTCGGGTTCGGGTATTCGATGGCGATGCCCAGATCCAGATCCTTGCTCACCACCACCGCTTCGATGCCGAAATAGCGGCGGCCCCAATGGCAAGAAAATCATTCAGGCAGTCGGCCACGAGGCCAAGCAGATGCTGGGCCGGGTGCCAGGCAACATCGAAGCCATCCGTCGCATGAAGGACGGCGTGATCGCGGACTTCACGGTCACCGAACAAATGCTCAAGCAGTTCATCCGCATGGTGCATCCGCGCAGCATGTTCGCTCCCAGCCCGCGCATCATCGTGTGCGTTCCCTGCGGCTCCACGCAGGTCGAGCGCCGCGCCATCAAGGAATCCGCGCTGGGCGCCGGCGCAAGCAAAGTCTACCTGATCGAGGAACCCATGGCCGCCGCCATCGGCGCGGGCCTGGCGGTCTCGGACGCCAGCGGCTCCATGGTCGTGGACATCGGCGGGGGCACCACCGAGGTGGCCATCATCTCCCTGGGCGGCATGGTGTACAAGGGTTCGGTGCGCGTG
>NZ_DATBUP010000100.1:0-7393 GCF_036515995.1 Pedomonas sp.
TCCCTCGGCCCGCGCCAGCCAGCGATACCACGCCTTCAGGCTGGAGGCGGCATGGGCGATGGTGGACGGGCCTGCGCCGTCCGCCCGCCGGTTGGCGAGGAAGGCGCGAAAGTCGGTCAGGTCCGCCTCGGCAAGAGTCTGGTCGGTAACCATGCTGCCGGTATGCCGGGCCATGAACGCAATGAACTGGCGGGCGACGCGGCCGTAGGCGGTCAGCGTGTGAGGCGAGGCGCGGCGTTCGTGGGCCAGGGCGGCCAGCCAGCGCTGGGCGAGAGTGTCCGCCTCCTGCGAAGCCGGGGGCGGGGTTTCGGCGTCTGTGGTCACGCCCGCAGGCTCAGCCAGTGGTTGAGGCAGCGGGCGGAGACGGCTCCGAGGAACGATAGCAGTTCCACGTTGGCGAGCTTCTCGAATGCGTGGGGCGTGCGGGAGCCGAGCGCGAGGAGCCCACGCGGCCAGCGCTCGTCCATGGGCAGGCGGATCAGCGCCTGAGACTTTATGAGGTCAGCGGCGGGCCCGAACAGGGGCAGGCCGAGCTCCACATCGCGCACGCTGACGGTGCTGCGGCCGTCCAGCCATGCGCCAAGCTGGCCGGGGCCGATGAACTGGAGGCCGGGAGGGGCAAGGCGCACTGCCTCCGGGCTGGTTTCCAGCGCGACGGCCACGGCGTCTAGCCCCAGAATGTCCACCCAGTCCTGCGTGATCACATGGACAAAGTGTTCCGGGCTTCCCGCGTCCAGCGCCGCAAGAACGGCAGTGTGAACGCGGGACTGGGAGTCGCCGCGGCTGCGCGCGACCTGGAGCAGCGAGGCGTGGGCCTCGCCCAGCGCGTCAACCTTCGCCCGAAGCCGGGACATGGCCTCGAACTGGAAGTCGATGATCTTGGGCGAGTCATCAGCCACGCTGCGTGCCTTGGGGGTTAGAGGATCGACTGGCCGGTCTTTTCCCAGTCTGCCAGGAATGCCTTCAGGCCGTTGTCGGTCAGCGGGTGGTTGGCCAGCTTCTTCAGCACGTCGGGCGGCAGGGTGCACACGTCAGCGCCGATCTTGGCGGCTTCCAGCACGTGAACCGGATGGCGTACCGAAGCAACGAGGATTTCGGTGTCGAAGCCGTAGTTGTCGTAGATCACCCGGATGTCGGAGATCAGGTCCATGCCGTTCCACGACACGTCGTCATGACGGCCGACGAACGGGGAGATGAAGGTTGCGCCCGCCTTGGCGGCCAGCAACGCCTGGTTGGCGGTGAAGCAGAGGGTGACGTTGGTCTGGATGCCGCGGTCGGTCAGCTTCTTGCAGGTCTTGAGGCCATCGAGGGTCAGCGGCAGCTTGATGCAGATGTTGGAAGCCAGCGGAATAAGCTTCTCGGCTTCCTTCATCTGGGTCTCGTGGTCCATGGCAACCACTTCGGCCGACACCGGGCCATCCACGATCGAGGCGATCTCGGCGACCACTTCCAGGAAGTTGCGGCCGGACTTGGCGATCAGCGACGGGTTGGTGGTCACGCCGTCCAGCAGGCCGGTTTCGGCCAGTTCGCGAATCTGGGCGACATCGGCCGTATCGACAAAGAATTTCATGAAACGCTCCTAAGCCCGCAGGCTCCATTGACTTGGGTTTGAGGCGTTCTTAACCCTGCGGGTATGTCCACATCAAGCGATGGTAAGCCGCAGGACGGCAGAACGACGGGCAATCGTGTCCGTGTGCTGCTGTGTCAGCATGGCCTCTCCGTGCTGGATTACAAGAATCCGGAAGGGGAGGCCCTGCAACCGGGGGATGTGGTGCGCGTGCCGCTCGGCCCCCGGCAGGTGCCCGGCGTGGTGTGGGATCCCGAGAGCTTCGCCGTGCAGGAAGTGGCGGAAAGCCGCCTGCGCCCGGTGGCGGGCAGGCTGCCGGTGCCGGCCCTGCCGGAGGCGACGCGCAAGCTGGTGGCGTGGACCTCGCGCTATTACATGGCCCCGGCGGGCGCGGTGCTGCGGATGGTGCTGAGCGTCTCGGACGCGCTGGAAGAAGCCAAGACCATTACCGAGTACCGGGTCGCCGAAACCCTGCCGGCCGGCGCGCCGCTGACGAAGAAGCGGCTGGAAGCGCTGGAGCTGCTGGCGGGCCAGCAAGGCACGGTGCGGGATCTGGCCAAATCGGGCGTCACCGAATCCATGATCCGCACCCTGGTCTCGGCAGGCATGCTGCGCCCCGTGCCGGTGGCGGCCGATGCGCCCGTGCCCCAGCCAGACCCGGACTTTGCACAGCCCGTGCTGAACGCCGAGCAGGCGGCGGCTGCCGAGGAACTGATGGCTCCGGTGGCGGAGGGGCGATTCGCGCCGCTGCTGCTGGAGGGCGTCACCGGTTCGGGCAAGACGGAGGTGTACTTTGAGGCCGTGGCCGAGGCGCTGCGACAGACGAACAATGGGCCGGATGGCGAGGATCGGGGCGGGCAGGTGCTGGTGCTGCTCCCCGAAATTGCGCTGACCGAGCCATGGCTCAACCGTTTCCGCGCCCGCTTCGGCTGCGAGCCGACGGCGTGGCACTCCGACCTCACCCAGAAGGAGCGGCGGCGGGCGTGGCGCGCGGCGGCCAGCGGCGAGGCCCGGGTGGTGGTCGGCGCGCGCTCGGCGCTGTTCCTGCCCTATCCGAACCTCAAGCTGATCGTGGTGGATGAGGAGCACGAAACCACCTTCAAGCAGGAGGAGGGCGTGCTCTACCACGGGCGGGACGTGGCCGTGATGCGCGCCAGCCTCGAGGGCTGCCCGGTGATCCTTGCCTCGGCAACGCCCGCGCTGGAGACCCGGCTGAACGCGGAGAGCGGCAAGTACCGCCACGTGCGCCTGCCGGACCGGTTCGGCGGCGCGTCCATGCCTGCCATCGCCAGCCTTGATTTGCGCCGCAGCCCGCCCGAGCGCGGGCGCTGGATGTGCGAGCCGCTGCACCGGCAGGTGGTGGAAACGCTGGACCGGGGCGAGCAGGTGCTGCTGTTCCTCAACCGGCGCGGCTATGCGCCCCTGACGCTGTGCCGCACCTGCGGGGAGCGCATCACCTGCCCCATGTGCTCGGCGTGGCTGGTGGAGCACCGGTTGACCGGGCGGCTGCACTGCCACCACTGCGGCTTTGCCACGCCCATTCCCAAGGCCTGCCCCTCGTGCGGGGACACCGAATCGCTGGTGGCCTGCGGGCCGGGCGTCGAGCGCGTGGCCGAGGAGGTGGAGAGGGTCCTGCCGGAGGCAAAGGTGGCGGTCGTCACCTCCGATACGGTCTATTCTCCCGCCAAGGCGGCAGCGTTCGTCAATAGTGTGGAGACCGGGGCGGTCAACGTGCTGGTCGGCACCCAGATCCTCGCCAAGGGCTACCACTTCCCCAACCTCACGCTGGTGGGCGTGATCGATGCGGATCTGGGGCTGGCGGGCGGAGACCTGCGCGCCTCCGAGCGCACCTTCCAGCAGATCACCCAGGTGGCGGGCCGCGCCGGTCGCGGCGCCAAGCCGGGCCGGGTGATCCTCCAGACTTATCAGCCGGACGCCCCGGTGCTGAAGGCGCTGGTGAAGGGGGATATCGAGGGATTTTACCGGGCGGAAGCCGCCGCCCGTCAGCGGCATGACATGCCCCCGTTCGGGCGGCTGGCGGCGCTCATCCTCTCGGGGCCCGACCTGAATGCAGTGAACGACACAGCCCAGAGCCTTGGTCGCGCCGCGCCGCGCGTGACCGGGCTGGAGATCCTAGGCCCCGCGCCCGCGCCGCTGGCCCTGCTGCGCGGGCGGCATCGCGTGCGCTTCCTCATCAAGGCGCGCAAGGGCATGTCGCTGCAAACCATCATGGCTGAATGGCTGGAGCGGGTGCGCTGGCCGTCCTCCGTGCGGGTGACGCCGGACATAGATCCTCAGAGCTTCCTCTAGGGGAGCGGACCCCCGCTATAAAGCAAGTCGATTGTTTTAATCCTATTTGTTCACGTTTTATTCCTTGACCGGGGCACGCCGAAGGGGTAGCTTCAGGAACAGGGGCGTTGCGAATCATTGCTTGGAAACACGGTCATCGCACATGCGAAATGACGGTCTTCCGAACAATGATTACGAAACAAAAATGAAGGGGGGCGAGATGGGTCAGCTGGCCGCAGGTGCAGACAACCGAAAGTGGAAAGACGGGCGTTTTCCTCGCCCTGGCGCGGCAGGTGCGCACTTCAAGTGCAACAATACAGCCGCTTTCCCATCTCCCGCCACGTTTCACGGGCGCGCTCCGCAGTGGACGGCGCGCCGCCTGGCGGGGCCGGAAACAGGCGCGCGGATCGTCGCACAGTCTGGACACGTCCTTTGTTGCCTTGCAACAGAGGTCTGTGCGTGCTAGCTGGCCCGCGCTCGTGCCGAAGGTCCATCTTCGGCGCGTCGTCTATGGTTTTACAAACGCAAGGGGCACCACGTGGCCGACGCTCAAATGAACGTTTCGGGACTTGCCGGTCGCTACGCCACCGCCCTTTTTGAGCTCGCCCGTGAATCGAACACCATCGATACGGTCGCGGCGAGCCTGAAGACGGTGACGGCCGCGCTCGACGAGGGCGGCGACTTCGCAGCCTTGGTTACCAACCCGCTTGTCGGCCGCAGCGCCGGCACGAAGGCGGTGACCGCAGTTGCCAAGGCCCTCGGCCTTGACTCGATCACGACCAACTTCCTTGGCGTCCTGGCGCAGAATCGCCGCCTTGCGGTGCTGCGCGACGTGGTGCGTGATTTCGGCGTGCTGCTTTCGGCGCACCGGGGCGAGGTTTCGGCCCAGGTGACCGCAGCGCATGCGCTGACCGACGATCAGGTCGCTCAGCTCAAGCAGAAGCTCAAGGCGGGGCTCGGCCAGGATGTGGCCGTTGACCTGCGCATTGACCCGTCGATCCTCGGCGGTCTCATCGTCAAAGTGGGCTCGAAAATGATCGACAGCTCACTGAAGACTAAGCTCGACACTCTCTCCCTCGCCATGAAAGGGTAAGTCATGGAGATCCGTGCAGCGGAAATCTCAAAGGTCATCAAAGACCAGATCGCCAACTTCGGCGCTGAAGCCCAGGTATCGGAAGTCGGCCAGGTTCTGTCGGTCGGTGACGGTATCGCCCGCATCTACGGTCTCGACAACGTCCAGGCGGGCGAGATGGTCGAGTTCCCGGGCGGCATCAAGGGCATGGCCCTCAACCTGGAAACCGACAACGTCGGCGTCGTGATCTTCGGCGAAGACAAGTCGATCCGTGAAGGCGACACCGTGCGCCGCACCGGCACCATCGTGGACGTTCCGGTCGGCCGTGGCCTGCTGGGCCGCGTGGTGGACGCGCTGGGCAACCCGATCGACGGCAAGGGCCCGATCGAGAACGTCGAGCGTCGCCGCGTCGAAGTGAAGGCTCCGGGCATCATCCCGCGCAAGTCGGTTCACGAGCCGATGCAGACCGGCCTGAAGGCGCTCGACGCCCTGGTTCCGGTTGGCCGTGGCCAGCGCGAGCTGATCATCGGTGACCGTCAGACCGGCAAGACCGCCGTAGCCATCGACACCTTCATCAACCAGCGCGAAGCCAACAAGACGCTGCCGGACAACCAGAAGCTGTTCTGCATCTACGTCGCCGTTGGCCAGAAGCGTTCCACGGTCGCCCAGATCGTGCGCTCGCTGGAAGAGAACGGCGCAATGGAGTACTCGATCGTGGTCGCCGCGACCGCGTCCGAGCCGGCTCCGCTGCAGTTCCTGGCACCGTACACCGGTTGCGCCATGGGCGAGTTCTTCCGCGACAACGGCATGCACGCCGTGATCGTGTATGACGACCTCTCCAAGCAGGCCGTGTCCTACCGCCAGATGTCGCTGCTGCTCCGCCGTCCGCCGGGCCGCGAAGCCTACCCGGGCGACGTGTTCTATCTGCACTCCCGCCTGCTGGAGCGCGCCGCGAAGCTCAACGACGCCAACGGCGCCGGTTCGCTGACCGCACTGCCGGTCATCGAAACCCAGGCTGGCGACGTGTCGGCCTACATTCCGACCAACGTGATTTCGATCACCGACGGTCAGATCTTCCTCGAGACGGAACTGTTCTATCAGGGCATCCGTCCGGCCATCAACGTCGGTCTGTCGGTGTCCCGCGTGGGCTCCGCCGCTCAGACGAAGGCCATGAAGAAGGTCGCGGGTTCCATTAAGCTGGAACTGGCGCAGTACCGCGAAATGGCGGCCTTCGCCCAGTTCGGCTCGGACCTCGATGCCGCAACCCAGAAGCTGCTGAACCGCGGCGCTCGTCTGACCGAGCTGCTGAAGCAGGGCCAGTACCAGCCGATGGGCTTCGAAGAGCAGGTCGTGTCGATCTTCGCAGGCGTGAATGGCTATCTCGATGCCATCCCGGTGCGCGACGTGGTCCGCTTCGAGCGTGCCTTCCTGACCGAGATGAAGTCCAAGCACGCCGACGTGCTGGCCACCATCCGTTCCGAGAAGGATCTGTCTGACGCAACGCGCGCCAAGCTCAAGGAGATCCTGGACGCGTTCGCCAAGACCTTCGCGTAAGCGGATTGGAGTAGCCGGGCATGCCGAGCCTCAAAAGCCTCAAGAATCGCATCGCCAGCGTGAAATCCACGCAGAAGATCACCAAGGCGATGAAGATGGTGGCCGCCGCCAAACTGCGCCGTGCGCAGGAGGCGGCGGAGGCCGCACGCCCCTATGCCGAGCGCATGGAGGCGGTGCTGGCGTCGCTTGCGACCAAGGCCGATCGCGGTGATTCACCGTCCAAGCTGCTGGTCGGCACGGGCCGCGACGACGTTCATCTCGTCGTCGTCGCCACGTCCGAACGCGGCCTGTGCGGTGCGTTCAACACCAACATCGTCCGCGGCGCGCGTCTGAAGATCGACGCGCTGCTCCGCGAGGGCAAGCAGGTGAAGATCCTGTGCGTCGGCAAGAAGGGGCGCGCTGTTCTGCGCCGCTTCTACGGCGACATGATCATCGACACCATCGACCTGAGTAACGTTCGCCGCCTTGGCTTCGCGAACGCCCAGCCCATTGCCGAGCGCGTCATCGACATGTTCGATGCCGGCGAGTTCGACGTGGCCTGGCTGTTCTACGCCAAGTTCAAGTCGGCGCTGGTGCAGGAAGTCACTGCCCAGCAGCTCATCCCGGCGGCCCTTCCGGTCGCTGCCGAGGGTGATGCCGACGTCGCCGTCAGCGTCGTGGAATACGAGCCGAGCGAGGAGCAGATCCTCGAGGCGCTGCTGCCGCGCAACATCGCGGTGCAGGTGTTCCGTGCACTGCTGGAAAACGCAGCCTCCGAACAGGGCTCGCGTATGACGGCGATGGACAACGCGACCCGCAACGCAGGCGACATGATCAACCGTCTGACCCTCCAGTACAACCGGAGCCGTCAGGCCGCGATCACCACGGAACTCACTGAAATCATCTCCGGGGCCGAGGCCCTGTAATACGGT
>NZ_DATBUP010000101.1:0-13144 GCF_036515995.1 Pedomonas sp.
GCTTATTCAACGCATCAGCGAACCGCCGCTGACGTTGCAGACCTGCCCGTTGATCCATCGCCCATCCTCGGAGAGAAGCAGAGCGGCCATGGCGGCGATGTCCTCCGATCGGCCAAGGCGCGTGCTCGGCGTATGGGCCTGTGCATAGTCCAGGAAATCCTTCGGCACCTGCCCGCCCGCTTCCATTTCGGCCGTGATGACGAAGCCCGGTGCCACGCAGTTGGCCGTGATGCCCTCGCGTCCCCAGCGCGAGGCGACGTGGCGCATCAGCGCGTTCAGTCCGCTTTTGGAGACAGCGTAGGAGGGCCGCGTGGCCTCGCCTGCGTCCGCTGCGGTCGAGGTGGTATAAACGATCGATCCGCCGCCCCGCTTCAGCAGGTGCGGCAGCACCGCCCGCGTGCACAGCATGTGACCGCGCAGGTTGACCGTCAGCGTGCGGTCGAACACTGCCATGTCCACGTCCAGCGCATCGCTGTCCTGAAAGATCACGCGCAAGTCAGCAGCGTTGATATGGGCTCCATCCAAGCCGCCCAGCCGCTCGACGGCGGCGGCAATGGCGGTGTTGACCGATGCCTCGTCCGCGATATCGATGGCGACGGCAAAGGCATCGCCGCCAGCCTCGGCGATTTCAGCCGCCACGGCCTGGGCTGCGGGCAGGTTGATGTCCGCGGCGCAGACGCGCGCGCCTTCGGCTGCCAGTCGGCGAACGGTCGCGGCGCCGATGCCGGTCCCTGAGCCGATGACGATGATCGCTTTGTCCTTCAATCTCTGTTGCACGGCTGCGGCTCCCCATATCGTTGCGATTTCAGAATATTTTGGTCGGCCCGAAACGATACGGCTGGAATTTTCCGTCGCGCAATAAGTATCCGCCGGACCCTGCGCCGATAGGGGGTTTTCAGCCTTCTTGGACTGCCATTCCAGAATTATCTTGCAATCCGGCCATATAAAGTTTATCCAATTAACTAATTAAACAAACACCGCATGCACCAGGCAATGCGGCAGTGCAGCAAAAAATGGGGAGAGACATGGCAGATATCCTGATTAAAGGCGGCACAGTGGTTGACGGTACCGGTGCTGCGCCGCGTAAGGCGGATGTCCGAATCAAGGGCGATGTCATCGCCGAGATTGGCGAGAACCTGGAAGCGCACGGCGAGCGCGTGTTCGAGGTGGACGGCTGCTATGTCGCCCCGGGCTTTATTGAAAGCCACACCCACTTCGATGCCACAATGTGGTGGCAGCCTGATCTGGACCCGATGCCTGGCTATGGTGTGACCACAATCATCATGGGCAACTGCGGCTTCTCGGCAGCGCCGGTGCATGACGATCCGGTCGTTCGCCAGGAAATGATCAACATCTTCTCCTTCTTCGAGGACATTCCGGAAGGTCCGTTCGTCAAGAACCTGCCGTGGGACTGGCGCAAGTGGTCAGAATACAAGGAGTCGATGACCACCCGTCTTCGCGTGCCCGCAAACTACGGCGCTTTTGTCGGCCACATCGCCATCCGTCTGGCGGTGATGGGCATGGAGGCCTGGGAGCGTCAGGCAACTTCGGAAGAAGTCGCCCAGATGGCCAAGCATCTGGAAGATGCGCTGGACGCAGGCGCGCTGGGCCTGTCGAGCAACCTGCTCGATCATGACGGCCGCGATCGTCCGGTGCCGTCGCAAGTTGCGGGTGACGAGGAATTCGAGGCTCTCCTGGCGGTGCTGGAGCGTTATCCGGGTTCCAGCATGCAGGTCATCGTCGATACCTTCATGCGCATGACTGGCCCGGCGAGCGTAGAGCGCCTGATGCGTCTGGCCAAGGGCAAGAAGGTTCGCATTCAGATCGCCGGCGGCATCCCGACGCTGGAGTTCCAGAAGCCGGCCCTCGAGAAGATGGCTCCGCTGATGGAGAAGGCCAAGGCGGAAGGCTATGACTTCTGGCCGGGCTTCGCCCACACGTCGCCGACAAACACCCTGTCGCTGACCCGCTCGCTCATCTTCGCCCAGTCCAACGACTATGTCTGGCACGAAGTGGTTCTGGCCGAGACGGAAGAAGAGAAGCTGAAGCTGCTGAAGGACCCGGATTGGCGCGCCCGTGCTCGCGAGAGCTGGGACACCAAGGTGTGGAAGCACGCGCCGATGGCCAATCCGCACCGCCTGCACCTGCGCAATTCGGACAACGGCTTCGGTCCGATCAATCTCACCCTGAAGGAACTGGCCGACAGCCGCGGTCTGCATCCCTCTGATGCGATGGCCGACTGGATCATCGCCAACGGCGTGCGCTCGACCGTGCATATGGCGCCGTTCCCGCGGGATGAGGACCTGACCGTTCAGTTGCTCAAGGACCCGCAAACGGTCGGCAACATCAACGACGCCCCGGCTCATGGGCAGATGTTCTGCGGCGGCGGCGAGAATATCCTGCTGCTGACCCGTTATGCCAAGGACGGTCTGCTTACGCTGGAGCAGTCCGTGCACGTCATGACCGGCAAGCTGGCCAACTTCTTCGGTCTGCATGACCGTGGTGAACTCAAGGTCGGCAAGCGCGCGGACATTACGGTGTTCGATTTGAACGAAATCAAGCAGGGCGAAGAGTACAAGCGCTTCGACGTGCCGGACGGAAACTACGGCATCACCTGGCGCTATACCCGGGACGCAGCACCGATGCGTCTGACCATCGTCAACGGCATGCCGACCTTCATGGAAGGGCGCTTCACCGGAGCGATGCCGGGTGAGTTCCTCAGCCCGGCGGTCGAAAGCCTCCGGCAGGCGGCGGAATAAGGAAAGGCGGGGCCTGCGGCTTGCAAAAACGAGCCGCAGGCTTTTTTCTGATACGGGCGCAAGTCAAACATGACGCGCCCGACATGGGGAGAGAAACCATGACCGGAATGGGTGACGCGATCAGCAAGGCTGATTACGAGTATTTCAACGGTGCGATCAAGCAGCACGAAACCCAGAGCTCCGTGCTGATCAGCAATTCGAAGTATCTGAACCACTCCGGCCTGCGGGCCTTGGTGGCGCAGGAATATCTGC
This sequence comes from Pedomonas sp., assembly GCF_036515995.1. Lineage (NCBI taxonomy): Bacteria > Pseudomonadati > Pseudomonadota > Alphaproteobacteria > Sphingomonadales > Pedomonadaceae > Pedomonas > Pedomonas sp. The sequence continues at coordinate 3,012 of NZ_DATBUP010000101.1, forward strand.
GCCGCAACGGCGCGGATATGCCCAACACCGCCTTCATTCCCGAAGTTGCAAAAATCCTGCACGAGCTGGAAGACCTGCCGACCGTTTTCCGTCTCTTCGAGGAGGAGAAGGAGCGGCTGCCAGAATTCAAGCGCTGGCTGACCGAGAAGAAGCTGTCCAACTTCACAGCTGACGACGTGAAGCATTGCAAGGAAGGCACTCTGGGCTGGATCCTGCACGACTTCATTGCAAACAGCGGCTACAACATCGACGTGTTCTTCCAGGGCATGCCGGTCATCAACGACTTTACCTTCTACATGAAGGAGCGTGCCTACACCCACGATGTCGAGCACATGATCACCGGCTTCGGGCCGAACCATGGCGGCGAGATCGCACTGATCGTGGCCAACATGCGCGCCTTCTACAACTACTTCCGGCCCGAACTGGCAGCGTTCTTCAACCGCGTTCCGTCCTATCTGCTCTCCAAGAGCATGATGAAGAGCGGTCTTTACTATCCTGAAGCTTTCAAGATTGAGCTGGAGGCGCAGGAATGGGGCCTGAAGCAGGGCAACAACTGGAAGATGCCGCTGATGATGGTCCCCTGGCGCGACTACATCGACCGGCCGCTTGACGAGATCCGTGAGGAACTCGGCATTACGCCGATCATCCCTCAGGGTCACTGGGACTGGACCAACAGCATCAGCGAAGACCCGCGCGAGCCGGCCCAGCCGGCATCGGTGGCGGCAGAGTAATCGTCGAGACGATACCAGCCGGAAATGAGAGGGGTTTGCCGGTCAGAGGGGGCCGGCACCCCTTTCCACCCTTGACCATACAAGATCCACACGATTGAAATTATGCGGTCCCGCTGGCCGTTGGGGCAGTACGCTCTATCGTCTCTTGGGGCTGAGAGGCAGTGACAACAAGGTTTCGTAATGAGTGCAAAGTCTGAGGGAATTCCGCAGGACGTGCTGGACGCGGTGCGCACCATGCTGCGCTGGGCGGGAGAAGACCCGGAGCGCGAGGGCCTGCTGGACACGCCTGGCCGGGTAGCGCGCGCTTACCGGGAATATTTTAGGGGCTACGAGGAGGATCCATCGGTTCATCTCAGCCGGACCTTCGAGGAAGTCGGCGGCTATGACGAGATCGTGCTCTTGAAGGACATTCCCTTCATTTCCCACTGCGAGCACCACATGGCTCCGATCATCGGCAAGGGGCACATCGCCTATCTGCCGCGTAATCGCGTCGTTGGCATCTCCAAGCTGGCGCGCGTGCTCCACGGCTATGCCCGGCGCCTGCAGGTGCAGGAGCGGCTGACGGCGGAGGTGGCGGACTGCATCTGGACCCATCTCCAACCCGTCGGTGTAGCGGTGGTGATCGAGGCAACCCATGCCTGCATGACGGCACGCGGCGTCAACACGCCCAATGTCACCATGACCACCAGCCGCATGATGGGCGTCTTCCGGGATGACACCCGGGCCCGCCGCGAGGTCCTGGCCCTCATGGGCCATTGATCCGCACGCGAACCATATTCAAGATATAGCAAGCAAGACAGAATGCCGCGACAAGGCAGGGGGGACGTATCCATGGTAGATCTTGATGGCAGGCACCTTCTCATCACGGGGGCGGAAGGGGCGCTCGGCGCGGCGGTGGCGGACAGGGCAATTGATTTGGGCGCGCGCCTGACGCTCGTAGACCTGAAGACCCCGCGCGGCAGTGCCGAGGCCAATTGCCTCGCCCTGAACCTTCTGGATGCGGACGCCGTCTCGAGCGCCCTTCAAGAGGCCGGTCCGTTCGATGGCGTTCTGCATATCGCCGGCGGCTTTGACATGGGGCCGAGCGTGGCAGACATGTCGGCCGAGGCTCTGAATGCCATGATCGCGCTGAACGTGACGACCCTGCACAATCTGGTGCGGGCGGTCGTGCCGCAGATGGAAGATCGGCCGGGCAGCGCCATCGTGACGGTCGGCGCATACAACGCCCTGTCCGGCAAGCCCAACATGGGGGCGTATTGCGCCGCCAAGAGCATGGTGATGCGCCTGAGCGAGAGCATGGCAGCCGAGCTTGGCCCCAAGGGCATTCGCGTCAACTGCGTGCTGCCCGGCATCATTGATACGCCCGCCAACCGCGCATCCATGCCCGATGCGGACCGCAGCGGCTGGACCAGCCCGTCCGCTGTCGCCGATGCCATGCTGTTTCTGTGCAGCCCGCAGGCGCGCGCGATCAACGGCGCGTTGGTACCGGTCAACAATGGCGTGGAGGACTGAGGATGAAGACGCTTTCCGTTTCCCGCCTGACCGAGGCCGAGCGCGCTGAATTATTGCCTGCCTTGAAAGGCTGGGAGACGGATGCCGCGCGGGACGGCATCCGCAAGACGTTCCAGTTCAGGGACTTCACTCAGGCCTTCGGCTTCATGGCGAGTGTGGCCCTGATGGCGGAAAAGGCAGACCACCATCCCGAATGGTTCAACGTCTATAACCGCGTCGAAATCCTTCTGACCACTCACGATGCGGATGGCCTGTCCATGCGCGACATCGAACTCGCAAGGGCCATCGAGCAGCTGCTTTAAATCCAACCGACGAGGCGGGCTGGGGCTACTTCTTACCTTTGGAGAGTTTCTTCAGCTCGCTATCGATGCCATCCACCAGCGTGCGCAGTCCAGTGCCGAGAATGCGGTCGGGGTCGCCCTTGCCCACCCACTTTTGCGCTTCGTACACCAGTTCGCGCTGGGCGGGCGTCAGCCGCTCGAGGCCCTCGCTCAGGTCGAGCAGTTCTGAACTCTCGACTTCGGAGCTGTCCGACGCAAAGTAGGTGCGGATCATACCGACCGTGCCGGACAGAAACCAGCTGCCGGTCTCGTACAAAGTCAGGCCCGAGAAGCCCAGATCGTGCAAGAGTGCGATGACCGGCATCTGCACTTTCAGCCAGGGGCCGGAGAGCTTTCCCTCCCAGCTCATCAGCTGAAGCATGCCGCGGTTCTTTCGGAACAGGCGCACCACATTGTGCTGCCAGGCGGTCAATTGCTCGCGCCAGTCTCCGTTGGCCGGGACATCCGGGAAATCCGCAAAGGCCTTGGCGCCCATGGCATCAAGCAGCGCCGCCCGGCTGGGGAAATATCGGCTGAGAGCGGGGGGCGAGACGCCCAGCTCCCGCGCCACCTTTGCCGTGGTGAACTCTTCCTTTGGATTTGCGCGCAGAACCTCGAGCGCCACATCGACGATCGTATCGCTCGACAGCATAGGGGGGCGTCCGCGCGGAGCCGAGATCTGCTCTGCCGCCACCCGACTGACCCTCTTGCGTTTGTCTGCCATTTAATTTATCCGATTAAATTACTACAATTAACAAACAGGAGGCTCCGGAGTATCGGATTATCGAGCTGGGGGCAACAGGGAAGCCGGATGCAAACCGACAAATCACAATATACAGCGTCCCGCTCTCCGTCAGTCTCCCAATTATAGCACGATCAGACAGTCTCTCTAGCAAGCCTTCATGCGGGGCCGGATCCGTGGTGCAGCCAGAGGCGGTGGGCCCCGGGTCAGCCATGCAAAGTGAATTGTTGAGTTGCGGATGCGTAGCGTCGGGGGAAGGGGCCTGGACAACAGAATAAAGACTTTTTCCCACGAAAAACGGCGCTGAACACAGCCAACAACATGGGGAGGGAAATAAGTGCTTTATAAAAATATGGTGGCGTCCGCGGTTGCTATGACGGCCGTCTGGATGGCCGGGCCTGCATTGGGCCAGACGGCGGACGGGGCGCAGGAGACCGCCGATTCCACAACCTATCTTCAGGATATTGTCGTCACCGCGCAAAGGCGCGAGGAAAGCCTTCAGAAGGTTCCGGTCGCCGTCACTGCGGTCAGCAACGAAATGCTGACCGATCTTCGGGTCACTGGTCCGCAAAGCCTCTCGGGCATGGCGCCGAGCGTACTGATCAGCTCACAAGGCAGTCAATCCAATCCTACGGTCTCCATTCGCGGTATTGCGAGCGGCACCTCGAACAACGCGGTCGACCCGAAGGTCGGCATGTACGTGGATGGCGTTTACATCGGCCGCACGGTCGGATCGCTGTTCGACCTTGCGGAAATCGAGCGGGTCGAAATTCTGCGCGGCCCGCAGGGCACACTGTTCGGACGCAACGCCACGACCGGCGCGATCAGCCTGGTCACTGCCGCGCCGACAGGCGAACAGAGCGTGCGGGGCTCCGTGTCCTACGGCAATTATGACGCCAAGCGCCTGAAGGTCTCCGCCAACCTGCCGGAAATGGGCCGGCTCGCGGTGCGCTTCTCCTACCTGCACGACGAGACCGAAGGCGACGTGAAAAACCTGCTGGCGGGCAAGAAGCTCGATGTTCGCCTGCGTGATCCCCAGCTCGGCGTGCTTGAATATGCCGATACCCTTGGTGCCCGCAATACCGATGCGGTGCAGGTGGCGGCGCGGCTTGATCTGGACGCGGTCACCATTGATTACCGGTTCGACTATACCGATGGTCGCTACACGGGCCGCGGCATGCAGGGGTTCGGCATTCTGCCGGATGCCTCGAGCGCGCTGTTCGCGCCCATCGTCAACCTGCAGGCGTTGTTTGGCGGCATTACCAACCTCTCTGAGACGCGGCTCTCCGAAATTGCAGCGGCCACCAGCGTCGAGCATGTCATCACGCAGGGTCATAATCTGACGCTGACTCACAGCAATGACGATGGCGTCACACTCAAGAGCATCACCGGCTTCCGCAAGATGAACCAGAAGCCGAACATTCATGACCTGGCGGGGTCGGGCGGGCTCAAGTTCACGCAAGGCCAGCTTTTTGCTCTTCTGACCGGCAACATCACCGGACCCGGCGGCGTGTTCGACCCAGCCAACCTGCCGGGGGAGAACGACAGCTTCTTCTCGCTGATGACGGTGCGCAGCACCAAGCAGAAGCAGTTTAGCCAGGAGTTCCAGCTTCAGCTGGACCGCGATGCCTTTCAGCTGACCGCGGGCGCCTTCTACTTCTACGAAAACGCGCCGGCGCGTGACCTTCTGGGCATCTTTCAGCCGGTCGCCAACGGTGTGGTGCTACCCAACCCGTTCCTCGACCCGATGTTCGGCAGCGGCATGACCATTACCCGCGCCAAGAACGAGTCCTACGCGGGCTACACCCAGCTGACCTATCACCTGACCGATCAGCTGGACCTGGCGGGCGGCATCCGCTTTACGAAGGACAAGCGCGAAACCCGCATCGACGCCATTTCAGGCGGGCAGGGCGGCGAACTGGGCATCGGCACCTATGAGAAGTCCTACAGCCGCTGGAACTACACGGGCATCCTGACCTGGCGTCCGACTGACGACACGACGGCCTACGCCAAGATCGCAACCGGCTATGTGGCGGGCGGCGTCCTCAGCGGCATTCCTTATGATCCGGAAACCCTCACGTCCTACGAGCTCGGTCTGAAGGCCCAATGGCTGGACAACCGGGTTCGCACCAACGTGGCGCTGTTCTACAACGACTACAAGGATCTCCAGACGCAGAGTTTCCTGAACGGTCGCCAGCAGTTCAACAACGCGGGCGAGGCAACCATCAAGGGCTTCGAGGCAGAACTGGACGCCGTGCCGGTGCGCGGGCTGACCATCAGCGCCAATCTCAGCTACTCCAAGGTCGATTACGGATCCTATATCCTGAACGGCGTGGACGTGGCGGATATCGCTCGCGTGGTTTACACCCCGGACTGGACCGGACGCATCTACGCTCAGTATGACGCGCCGGAGTTCTCCAACGGCTCGAACCTGTTCGCTCACGTCGAGGCCAAATACATGGGAGATACGGCACTGGTCGCGGTCCCGATTACGGACACGACTGGCGCGGTATCGCCGCTTGAGCAGAACTCCCTGATCGACAGCTACTGGCTGGTCAACGGCCGCATTGGTCTTGCCAACATCACGCTGGGTCGCGGGACTGCGCAATTGTCCTTGTATGGCCAGAACCTGTTCAACGAGCGCTACGTGCCGTTCGGTGCCTCGACCATGTATCTGTCGGGCAGCTACGGCTTCAGCCGAACCTACGGTGTCGAACTCTCGTTCGACTTCTGATCGGACACGCGGCGGGCTTCGGCCCGCCGCAAGTTTCTTGCGCGCAGACGACAAAGCAAAAAAGAGGGGAAGTGGGATGCGCCTTGCGAACAAGCTCGCTGTTGTAACCGCCGCGGCATCCGGCATGGGGCGCGCGGGCGTGGAAGTCTTCGTGCGCGAAGGCGCGCAGGTGGTCGCCGTTGATATCAACGAGGCGGCTCTGATCGACCTGGCCCAGGCCGTTGGCCCGGCCGTCAGACCGCTGGTGGCGGATCTGACCGACCTTGAGCGCTGCCGCTCGTACATCCATCAGGCGGCGGAGATGCTGGGCGGCATCGATCTGCTGTGGAGCCATGCGGGAATGCCGGTCGACGGCAGGATCGAAGGTCTGGACATGGCGGAGTATGACCGCTCTATCATGCTGAACCTGACTTCGTCCGTTCTGGCTGCGGGCGAAGTGATCGGATACATGCGCAGGCGCGGCGGCGGCTCCATCCTGTTCACCGGCTCTACTGCCGGTCTGGTCGGCTCCATGGCCAGCCCGGTCTATTCAGCCGAGAAATTTGCCGTGGTCGGCTTCACCAAATCGCTCGCACAGCGGTTCGCGCCGGACAACGTGCGTGTGAACGTGGTGTGCCCGAGCATTGCCAACACGCCCATGAAGCAGGGCTTCATCGGTGCCTCCACCGATCCGGAAGCTTTTGAGAAGGTTCTGACGGCGTCCATCCCGCTCGGCCGTTTCGCCAGCGCCGAGGATGTGGCCAACGCCGCCCTTTTCCTGTTGTCGGACGAGGCCAGCTTCATCACCGGCGTTGCCCTGCCGGTGGATGGGGGCTTTACCGCCCGCTGAGGCCTGTCCTGAAGGCAGAGTATCCGGGGCCGGGCAGCCTGTATGCTGGTCGGCCCCTTTGATTTCCGGAAAATATCGCGGCAGCCGGGCTCTAGTCCGAATGGACGGAGGGCCTGTTGCCTGCCCATGATAGCGTTCGAGGTTGCCATTCGCCAGCCGGCGTTACGATCGGAGCGGAAGGCGGGAAACCAGATCACCAAGCATAAGGGGAGTGTCATGCCGTTGGATCCGCAGCTTCAGCCCATTCTCGATTCCATGGCCCCCATGGCCGCCATTGACTGGGGCACCATGCCGCCGAATGCTGCCCGGGAGATGATGGGCGCAATGCCGCTGCCCTATCAGGTCGACCTGCCCGAGGTGCGGGACATCACCGTTGCCGGCGACGGCGCGCAGCTTGCCGCCCGCCTCTATCGTCCGTCGGCGGAAGAGGGTCTGCCGGTTGTCGTGTTCTTCCACGGCGGTGGCTGGGTGACCGGCACGCTGGAGAGCCACGACCTGCTGTGCCGCCTGATTGCAAGGGAGAGCGGCTGTGCTGTCGTCTCCGTCGATTACCGGCTTGCACCCGAACATGCGTTCCCCGTCCCGCTGGAAGACTGCTACGCCGCCGTGCAGTGGGTTGCAGCCAATGCGGCGGCCCTTGGCGTGGACGCAAGCCGTCTTGCCGTGGCAGGAGACAGCGCGGGCGGAAACCTTGCCGCAGCGGTTGCGCTGCTGACGCGGGACCGGGGTGGCGCAACGATTTCCCACCAACTGTTGCTCTACCCTGTGGCGGATGCGGACTTTGCCAACGGCTCCTACACTGAAAACGGCCAGGGCTATTTCCTGAGCAAGGACATGATGCGCTGGTTCTGGGGGCATTATGTGGGAGCCGACGCCCTGGCTTCCGGCAACGTGCCGCCGCTGGCCGCCCTTTGCCGGGTTGAAAACCTGGCTGGCTTGCCGTCCGCATCCATCGTTACTGCCGAATACGATCCGCTGCGCGATGAAGGCGAAGTTCTGGCGCGTCGGCTTGCAGACGCCGGCGCGGCGGTCGAGCTGACCCGGGTGCCGGGTGTGATCCACGGCTTTGCCAGCATGCTCGGCATTGCAGATATTGCGGAGAAAACCGTGCGCGATGCCAGCCGCCGCCTGGCTGAAAGCCTGGGCGCGGGTGCCAAAATCATGGCCGGGGCCTGAGTTTAGGCCGAACGGACGATGCAGCGGCGCGAGACGTCCTGCAGTCTGAGCCTGACAAAGACGCCTCGAATGCGTCATGGGGAGGGAAGACAATGAAATTCTCGATTATTTACGAAGCACAGATGGTCGACACCTCGCGCAAGAGCGAGCAGCAGTGCTTCCATGACATGATTGAGCAGGCCATGCTGGCCGAAGAGGTCGGCTTCGATACGGTCTGGGCGGTCGAGCACACCGCGCTGACCCAATATGCCCACATGTCTGCACCGGAGACGTTCCTGGCGTTCCTGGCGGGCAAGACTTCGCGCCTTGGCATCGGTCACGGCGTCGTCTGCCTGCCGCCGGCGATGAACCACCCGGTCAAGGTGGCCGAGCGCATTGCAACGCTCGACATCCTGTCCAAGGGCCGTGTGCACTTCGGCATGGGCAAGGGCGGCACCCAGCAGGAAGCCGGCACCTTCGGCTATGACCTGAACGAGCTTCAGCCGATGATCGAGGAATCGATGAAGCTGGTGCCCAAGATCATGGTGCAGGACGAGATCGAGCACGACGGCCAGTACATCAAGATCCCGCGTCGCCCGATTCACCCGAAGCCGCAGCAGGATCCGCACCCGCCGCTCTATTATGCCTGCACCCGCGAAGCGACGCTGCAGTCGGCCGGCAACTGGGGCATCGGCGCCCTGGTGCTGGGCTTCGGCGGACCGGAGGAAATCGCCCGCAAGAACGCCATCTATCGCGAGCATTTCCGCAATCGCAAGCCGGAGGACCAGGTCGGCTTCCGTCCGACCGAGCATCTGGCGGCGCTGTGCCCGGCCACCGTTCTGGAAGATCGCGAAAAGGCCCGTCGCATCGGTCTGCGCGGTCAGCGGTTCTTCGCTGAATCGCTTGCCTACTGGTATCAAGGCGGCCCGAAGCCGGTGGTCTACGAAGAAGCCACGGCCGAGGATTCCGAGCGCTGGCTGCAGCAGGGCAAGGAAGCAGTCGTTGCCTACCTGTCCGAGGAAAAGATCCCGGTCGGCTCCGAGCACACCAGCAATTACGAGGTGCAGCCGGACGCCTACGGCACGCCGGAGGACTGCATCCGTTACGTGACTCGTCTTCAGGACGCAGGCGCAGACGAAATCCTGTTCCTGTTTCAGATGGGCGGCATTCCGCACGAGGTCATTCTGGAGACCATCCGCAACATTGGCGAGAAGGTCATCCCGCACTTCCGCGCGCAGGAAGCCAGCCGCAAGACGGCTGCCGAGTAAGGATCAACACCGCCGGGGGCGCGCACGGCTCCCCCGGCATCTTCCGTCTGACTGCGGGATGCGCCTGCCATTTTTGGCGAGCGCGTCCCTTTTTTATCTGGAGAGGGCGGCGTCTGGCCCCGGCGATAAATCAGTCCGCCTGCTGGCGAGACTGCGCGGCGACTGGCACCACGCTGTTGAGGATCAGCCGGACGAGGCGTGACTGGCGGTCAACGCCCGTCTTCTCGAAGATCGAGCGCAGATGGGCCCGTACGGTATTGCGCTTGATGCCAAGCGCAAGGCCTGCCTCGTCCAGCGTTGCGCCATTCACAAGTTGCACACAGATGGCGGACTCGGCGGCCGTGAGGCCGAACAGGGCGGAGATGGTCTCGGGCGAGACGGACACGGATGTCTCCGGATCGCTGAGCAGCACGATGGCACGCGGCTCGATCGCCTCGCTCAGACCGAGCGGGGCGGGCTGTACCACCAGCCCAAGGTCGCCCCGGCCGCTTGGCCGCTCCACCCGCAACGCCGTCGGCAGCGGCTGGCGCTCGTCCGGCCGCACGCGCGCAACGGCGCGAATGGCGTCGCGCAGGCGCTGGGTATCGCGCGGTGTGTCCAAGGCCAGATAGCCGCCCACATCCTGAAGGCCGTCGCGTTGGTTGATAACGGCCCGGGCAATGCCGCTCACTTCCAGAATACGGCCATCATCGGCCACCACGATGGAGCCGATCGCCAGACGGGACAGGGCGTGGGCATAGAAGCTGCGGTCGGTCTCGGCGGTCGCCAGCTTGGCCAGTACCTCCAGCGTCAGCTTCACGTGCGGCAGCAGCTGCTCCAGCAGGGCCTTTTCGTCTGGGGTA